>CAYXHJ010000149.1:0-4713 GCA_964464855.1 uncultured Owenweeksia sp.
TGGAACGTGAAGCAGCTGCGCGCTGAAAAGGGATTTTATTCTTTTCTGCCACCTGAATAATCTGACGTAAAAAGTTATTCTGTACCGCCGGACCGTAAGTCAACACAGGACCTTCCCCAGATTTTTGGTCGCCATTTTCAATTTTGCTAACCATCGGAGTGCCGGTATCGTGACACACATCTGTAATCAGCGCCACGTCTGGTTTGATTCGATGGGCGATCATTTCTGCACCGCGTAAGCCTATTTCTTCTTGTACGGCATTTACTACATACAAACTAAAGGGAAGGCTCACCTTTTTTTCCTTGAGCATTCGCGCTACTTCAGCAATCATAAATCCACCTACCCGATTATCTAAGGCACGACCGACATAACGGTTATTATTCAGTACCATGAATTCATCTTCAAAGGTGGCAACACAGCCTACATGCACGCCTAGTTTTTCCACTTCTTCCTTGGTCGAACATCCACAATCCAAAAAGATATTCTTCATGCTGGGCGCTTCATCCTTGGTATGGCGCATGTGGATCGCAGGCCATCCAAATACTGCCCGAACAATGCCTTTATCCGTATGAATATTCACGCGTTTCGACGGCGCAATCATGTGGTCGGAACCGCCATTTCTTCGCAAATAGATAAAGCCATCGCTGGTGATGTAATGTACAAACCAAGAAATCTCATCGGCATGGGCTTCAATCACTACCTTGTAGGGTTTTCCGGGATTAATTACCGCAGCAACCGAACCGTAATTATCAATGATGAATTCATCGGTATATGGACGCATATAATCCATCCATAATTTTTGTCCGGGCGATTCAAAACCTGTTGGACTCGCGTTGTTGAGGTATTGTTCTAAGAATTTTTCTGATTTGGCGGTAATAATTTTTTTCATTGGTTGTTTGTTTTCTATTAATTTGTGAAGCAATCAAGCTCCATTCTAACTGTTTTCTACAATTTGTATTTCTTCTTCCGTTAAGCCGTAAAGCTCATACACCATTCGGTCTATTTCTTTGTCAGTTTGGTCTATTTGGGATTTTAGTTCAAGAGCTTGTTTTTTGAATCGTTCAAATCTATCGAACCAATCGTCTTTTTGAACACCGACGAGTGTGATTTTAATTTTTTGTAATTCCTTGTTAAAATCTGACCATTCAAGTAAATAAAATTCTTCTATTTTTTTTGGCGGTTTCTCGATTTTGAAATCAGAATTTAATAGACTCTGAAATTTTTGAGTTTGCTCATGTAAATCTTTACTCAATTGTAGCATCAAATCGGCTTTTTCTATGAATGGTTGTTGAGCAGTTAATGCAATTTCTTTAATTGGTAATTTTTTGCAGTTTGCTATTAAAATTTTTTGAAATAACTCTTTCTCTAGATCTAAAAATGAATACTTGTGGTAAAATGTTATCAATTTTGAATTTAAAATACATAACAAATATTTTGTACTTAATTTTCGAGCAATTACGCCAAAACCAATTTGTGTATAGTATAAACTTTCCTTTGTGTAACCGGCGTAAATTCGTGGTGGATTACCAGATACAATTTGTCTAATCAATATTCTCTCATCATTAAAAAACTTGGGGTCTCTGGCTGCTCCCAACCAATCTCCATAATTTATATATTCGTTTATTTTATTTGAAACAGTATATCTTGTTATATTCTCTCCAGTGATTAAAGGCTTATAAAATTCGTTCTCTTTCGACTGAGAATGAAACGCCCTAGATTTTATTATTTCTTCTGAATGCCCACGATATTTATCATATGGGGTAATCCCAAGGCTAAAATCAGCGAGTTCAACAAGTTCTTTGGAGTCTGTTTTAATCTTGTTCAAAACTATTAATTCAGACTTGGTAGAAAAAATATCATAATTGCAATCAGAACCCTTTTTCCATTCAGATTTATCAATTGTTCGTTTAATTGAACCATCAACAAAAGAAATCTTTTCATTCTTAGAATATACAATTGCTTCAATATTTGACGAAACACAACCTTTTCTAAATTCAAAAATTATAGTCTCAACGCTCGCGTCAACAAAAACTGCATCAGGCAGTTTAACAAGAGTGGTCATTTCGTCAACAAGTAATTTCCGTATTTTTGAATATGAGGAATTGATCAAAATTGAATTTGGATTTATATAACATAAGAATCCATTATGTTTTGTAATGTGATAACCTTTCTCAATGAATATAGAATACAAGTTTATCCTATTTTCTGCTGTCGTAAATTTTTTAAAAAGTTCTTTTACAATATTGTTTGGCAATGCTTTAATGTCAACATAAGGAGGATTCCCAATCACCACATCAAAACCACCTGTATATTCTGTTTTAAGGCACTCTTCGTAGGTTTTGACAAAGCGACTAATTATGGTTTCTAGTTTTGGATTACGAGGGAGCTTGTGTTTTTCTTTGTTATTTTCAATGTAATGAACGGTATTCCAAAACTGTTCATCCGATACTATGGGTTTACATCCGAATTTTTGTGTCCATAGGCTGTTTTGTTTTTCACCGCGTGGTGTGTCTATGCGATGTACAGCGCTACTATCGTCAAGGGAGCCTGCTCCCTTGTTGCGGGATATCTCCCTTTCTATTTCGTCAAGGGAGCCTGCTCCCTTGTTGGGGGAGGTTTGTACATGTTCTACTACTTTTGTAATACCTCTTAGGATATTTACGGCTCTTGCAGTTTTTGCTTTTATTTTCTGCATGATACTCGATATTTCAGCTTCTTCACAAACCAAAAGAATATGCATATGATCCCTACAAAGATTGAAGGCTGCTATGTTTAAATCATCTTCTTTTGCAATTTCAGAAACCGTAGTAGCAATCAGTTCCTCTTCTTCTTTTGTTAATGGATTCACTTCGGCATTCGGTTTACTTCCATCAAATCTTCTTTCTCTAACCTTGAATTCTAACATTCTCGATGAAGTTCGGCTATCGTGCAAACTTGTGGTAATATGAAATGCAAATTTGTTCTTTTCAATAAACACGGACGGAAATTCTCTTCCCCAATTAAACGCTTTGTCACCAGCAACTTCAGGGTCATCAATGAGTGAGTTTCCACACTTAATGTTATTAGATAAATTGGATAATTTTCTACCGGGTTGTGCTGTACGTAACCATAGTGATAGTTTCGCTATTTCAACGCTCTCCTCATTGATGTCAACCCCGTAAATATTGTTTTCCAGAATTTGTAGATCCGTATCGAACAGTCGAAGTGGTGAATTTGTAAGTTCTGCTATTAAATCATCCACAAACTTGTGTTCTTCAATAAAAAAAGACAATGCTTGGTTTAGGAAAGCGCCACTTCCACACGCCGGGTCACACACTTTTACAGTTAGTAACCAAGATTTATAGGTGTTCAATCTTTCAAAAAGGTCTTTTCCCTTTTCATTCAGTTTTCCATCTGTTTTTTGGAAGTCATCTATGAAAATATCTATGTCAAGTTTTAGTTCTGATTTCTTTTCTGAACAGAGTTTGCCAAGTGTGTTGTCTACAATGTATTTGGTAATGTACTTCGGAGTATAGAAGACACCGTCTTTCTTCCGTTTGCTTTTGGTTTTATCCAATTGTTCACCACGTAGTTCTGCTTCCACATCATCTACCTCATTCAATGAGTGTTCGAAGATGTGACCCAGTATGTTTACGTCTACATCGGTGTTGAAGTCGTATTGAGATAATTTTAAGAGATCATCTTTGAGTACATCATCATCAATTATTAATTGATCTAAAACTTCATCTGGAGCAAACAACTCGCCCCCAAATTCAGGTATAAGAACATTTCCATTGTTATCTTTTTTACCTAAGTACAAATTATTAAAGAACAAAAGTACTAATGCGTACAAGGGTCTTGGTGTATCAAATGCGTCATCCCGCAGGGCTTGCCATTTTTCAACAATCTGAACAACTGAATTGGTGCTAATTAACCCCTTGTCTTCAGCAAATAAAACAAACAAGACTCGGTCTAGAAATTTCTGTGATTTTTTAAATAAAGCTAATCTGTCAAACTGGGGGTTGTTCTTTAACGCATTCTCGAAAAAACTACCCTTGAAGTTTGAGTAATCTTTGTAAAGTTTCTTTGAAATTTCTTCCTCATGAAACTTTGTTTCCTGACGCAGTAATTTTGGTATATTTTTATCTAATAGCCCTTCTTTCCTGAGATAGAGATAGAATCGCTTAAATGATTCTTTATCTAAATTGTATAAATCGAATTCCTCGTAATCAGTTGCATCATCTATGTAAAACCGAAGTTTATGGAAATTGGATGAAATGACATAACTGCATTCCTTGTGATTGTTCTTGTATCCGAATGCTTGGTCCTTTACGGTGTCTAGATTTTTAGTTTTATTATCTTTTAATTCAATTACACCAACTACTTTTTCATCCTTCAATATCGCTCCATCCGCTTTTCTAGCGTTGCCCTCATTCTTTTTTTCAGTTTCAATATTATATGGACTTTCAGGATAAACTGAGTATCCAAGAACAGAACCAAAAATATCTTTTATAAATCCTTCTTGATATTGTTCTTCTTTAGCAATTCGTATATTCTTGATTTTATCCGTAGAATAAACCTTTAAATATTCATTGTATGCAATATCAAGGGCCAGTGGGTCTAAATCCTTTAAATGTTTCTTTACAATCGCCTCTTGAAATAGTGCCATTTCCCTCTAAGTTATTTCATTAACGTTACATTTCCTTTGATGATGTTTTCTAAGCCCCCGTAACA
>CAYXHJ010000150.1:0-2996 GCA_964464855.1 uncultured Owenweeksia sp.
TGGCGGCCTTCAAGGCACTTTGCTTAGCAGAAGCCAACTGACCCATTTTCTGCTGAATACCGGCCAACCGCAGGTAGTCCGCTGACTTTTTGCGGGGATCAACTTCCATCGCAATGGCGTCAGTAAAAAACTTAGACGCATCTGCCCACTTTTCATTGACTACCGCCAATCGGCCCATGGAGCGAGCTGCTTGCGCATCAGGATCCATGGCGTATAGCGCTTCCGCCGTTTTGAAGTATACCGGATTGTCGGTGCAGTCTACGGTATTTCCAGACTCATCCAACCGTTCTTTGGCCAACATTTTGTTTGCTCGCTTTAACCATACTTCGTTGGTCTTGTTGGCTTCAAAAGTTTCCATGTTGTAAATCACCTTCAAACGGTCGCAACTCAATACGGGCGCGATGGACTTTTCGATGTTACCGGCCACTTTGTCGTAGCCTTCCAGCAATTTTTCGTTCCGAGCCAGTTCCTTTTCGCCTTTGGCATCCAACGTACCGGAATCACGCGCAACACTCAAGTCGGTAACAGACTTGTTGAGTCGGTCGGTGTGGAATTCCAATGTTTCGTTTACCTGGTTGTACACTTCAAACAACTGCGTTACGTCAATCGTTTTGTCTTTAACCAGACGAATGGACGCCAGGAAGTACCCGTTTAAGTGCTGCGGGGTAAGATCCGTAGCACCTTTGGACATGGCCTGTTGAAACAAGTCGTACGCGGTCTTGGGATCCTCCGGGAAGAATTGGATGTAGTCGTACGCTTTAGAACCCAAAACAAAGGCTTCCTTACCGGGAAAGTATTTGTTGCGCAAGTCGTACACCTCCATCAGTTGGTTGATGAGTGCCTTCTTTTGGTTCTCGTCCGTGGTGGCCTTGATTTTCTCGCGAACAATGGTTGGACCAAAAATGAAGATGTTCTCCTTCACTTGAGGGCAGTTTTTGTAAACGTAGGACCAAGCATCGTAGGCCTCTAAGTAGGACTTGGAGTTGTAGTTAGAGCCAAAGATGTTGTAGTTCTGCCAGCAATTCACGGAATCGGCTTCGGTGGCACCCCACAGTCCTTTCTGAGCAAAGACAGCAGTGCTGGAGAGCAGCGCGAGGAGGAGGACGAGGCGTTTCATAGCATAGTTTATTTAAGTACGGAGTAGATTACAAAAAGCGTGCTAAATTGTTTTACGAACTGTAAAATGTTCAATTTCAGCGATTAACGATATTTAAATTTTTGAAACCACTGGTCGTTCAACGTGAGTCCAAAAACCGCTCGCAGGTGATCTTCACGAACCAATCCTGCTTTCGCGGTTCCGTACGTCTCCCATTGTACGCCCAAATGGAGGGCCGCAAATTTAACATCTCCGGGGACAAAACTGCGCGTTCCTAACGGAATAGTAACACCGGTACTTCCAACCCAACGCACTAGAGCTTCCTGATTCACTACCAAGCCGGTACGAGATTGATTGATTCCTGCGGCATAGACCCAATTGGCCGCACCATTTTTCCAACCGCCTTGCGGAAAAGCGAGTGCTGGTACCAACGTTCCACCAACGCGCCACGCGAGCGCCTCGTTTACGTATCGGTAATTGGGCATACCTCCATTTGGGTAAAAATTCGACGCCTCTTGAACTTGTGTTCGTTGGTATTCTACTGCAAACGTCCAGGCATCGAGGTTGGACCCTGGAGCACGTCGGACCAAACGCAAACCATAGCGCTGGTCCGCCGGAAGCTGCGCCAATCCCGGGGTATCAAGCACGGACCAAGCAGTGTCTCGATAGGTAGGGACGGCCGATCCATTATTCAATAACGAGTACTGCAACGCCGTTTGGGCGCCGATTAAGTTGGCGCGAAGGGTCTGCGTTGTACCCAACTCCAGATCCAACCACTTGCCAAGGGGTAAAGCCGCTTGGGCTCCAGCTGTGGCCTGCCAACCGCGGTAAACGGTCTCCTCGCGCGATCCAATATTGAGGAACCGAGGATCGCCAAAATCCAAGAGGGTTGTTTTCTTGACGGTCCCAAAGTGGTATGCTCCGCGGAGGCCCAAGGAGAAGTATTTGATGGGGGACCACCCAAGTCCCAGGTTGGCTTGCGTCAGTCCGCCGTTACCGGTGTAGTTGTATTTGGCCGCTCCGAAATCCGGTACGTTCACCACACTGGACAACTGATAACCTACCGTTGAATAAGGTTGAAGACCAGCAGAGGCCGCTAATCCCTTTGCTAATGGAAAGGCCAAATTAACTTGACGAAACCCACCGGTGGAAGTGGTTAAGGCCGTGTCTGAATTTTGGTACACCATTCCCTGGTAGGAACCGCTCAGATCAAAGGTGGTGTACTTCAGTCTGCCAAGTGCTGCGGGCTGAATGGGGTTGAAATAGAGCGGGGAACGGTATGCCGACGCTCCTCCGCCCTGCAGATCCTGCGCGGGTGCAACCCCTACAGAAGGGGTACCCAAACCGAACCACGAATAGGGCGAAACGTCCAGCACCTGAGCGGAACCTGAAGCCGAGTAAACAGCGAGAACGAGTGCGGTGATTTTTTTAATTCCCTTCATTGGACCAGGCCCATAAACCGACAAAGGCCAATTTGGGCGTTGCAAAGATGCCTTTTTTTAGCGTAGTGACCAAAGCAGGGGCATCTCCGCCGGTAACATAAACGATGATTCGCGGCGATTTCGTGCGCCATACGTTGATCCATTCGCGAATTTCTGCTTGCAACCCAAAGCATGCTCCCGCCTGCAAAGCCTCCTCCGTGGTAGCCGGAATTGTCCAATCCACCGATTCCTCAGGAATGTGAACAAGTGGAAGTGCAGCCGTTTGTTCGTGCATGGCGCGCAACCGCATGAACAACCCCGGGGCAATGGGCCCTCCCACAAACGAACCGGAAAATTGGGCATTTACGGTTAAACAGGTACCCACGGAGAGCGCCAAGGCATCCTCTGTTGGGTGAAGTGCGTGCAGGACTTGCGTTAGCGTGGTGCCGTCGTAGTAGAGCAGATTGCCCGCAGAGGCG
>CAYXHJ010000150.1:3006-3789 GCA_964464855.1 uncultured Owenweeksia sp.
GGGCCAGTCGGTCAGGCCCCAAGTTACCACCGTAGGCAATTGAAAAAGGGCAAACAACGGTAGCATTGAGGCTGTACACGGGGCATCGATCGGCCAGGTAGGCCCACTCCGGAGCCGTGGTGGGCTGGGCTTGCGCATCGCAAATCCATACTCCATCTAACCCTACGTCGGCAGGCAAAAGACGCATCCAATCCTGCGCTGTGGGTTGAGCCGGTAAATGGTGCACGGGGATAGCTTCCAAAGCCGTTAATGAGGGCGGACGGCCGGTAGACGCCGTCGGCAGGAGCATAGCTTTGGTGCGGGTATTTCCGCGATCGATCAAAAGACGCACGTGCAAAGGTAGGGTTAGCGGTGAGCGAACACCACCGGACGAGACTCGTTCAACCATTCTTGGAACCAAGGACGGTAGAATTGCTCCAATTGCGCACGCTTAATTTTTAAGGTTGGGGTGAGAAAACCGTTGTCTACCCCCCACTCTTCCGGCACGGAAACAATGGAAAGTAGCTTTTCGTGGCTCGGCAATTTGGCGTTGATCTGATCCAGCCAGCGGCTCAATTCTGCCGCCAATGCGGGACCCTCCTGAGCGCGCGATTCTGGAGTGAGCACCACCAGTGCAAAAGGTTGGTGAAGTCCCTCGCCTACCACACAGCATTGGGCTACGGAAGGCGCCTCCAAAAGTTCGTTTTCCAGTGCAATGGGCATGACAAACTTGCCTTTGGAGGTTTTGAATTGATCTTTGATCCGCCCGGTCAGGGTCCAATAACCGTCTTGATCTCGATGGCC
>CAYXHJ010000150.1:3799-4698 GCA_964464855.1 uncultured Owenweeksia sp.
ACGCACCGTCAAACAGCTCCGCAGTCAATTGCGGTTCCCGGTAGTATCCGACGCTATTCGCACCCGATCGGACTTGAATTTCCCCTTCCGGACTGGACCGAACGTCCACGCCATCAAACGCTTGGCCCACTGTTCCCACCCGCACGCGGCCGGTAAAGTTGACGGTAGTAATGCCCAAGTTCTCCGTCATTCCGTAGACCTCTTGAATGGTGATTCCCAATTGGGCAAAGCTTTCCAGTAAACTTGGACGGATGCTGGACGCTCCGCTCAACACCAAGCGGGCACGACTGAGTCCCAAACGTTTTCGCAGCAAGGGCGCGAGCAATTGACGCATGAAGGTCGACGGGATTTTGGTGCGCAGGGTTTCGTCGAACTTCTCCCAAATGCGCGGAACGGCCAAGAAGACGGTGGGTTGTGCAGCCGCCAAGTCGTGGGCGAAGGTGTCTAATTTTTGGACAAAATGCACGCGTCCGCACAAGTATATGGAGCCCGCGTTCACCAGCATTTTCTCCGCCACATGGCTCATTGGCAGGTAGCTGAAAAACACCTCGTTTCTGAGGTGGGCAAAATGATGAAGCACGGTTTGAAAAGCGAACTGAAAACCCCGGTGGCGGTGCATTACGCCTTTGGGTTGCCCGGTGGTACCGGAAGTGTAAATGATGGTGGCGAGGTCGTCCGGCTGGGGATACACTACGGGTGCCGGAAGGGCTTCTTGCAAAAGATCCCAGGCATGTACGCTCGCCGGTGTGGGAGCAACCGGCGCGTTCGGGAACGGTAGGGCCAAAATATTCGATGGAAGAGCGGCCCAAAGGGCTTCCGGATGATCCAACTTGCCCAAAAACACCGCCTTGGCCCCGGAATGCTCCAACAAGGTGCGGACCGTCTCCGGAGTAGTGGTG
>CAYXHJ010000151.1:0-4677 GCA_964464855.1 uncultured Owenweeksia sp.
GAGTCCATTTCCGGCGAAGTCATTTCCCATTGCCACCAGTGCGGTGCACCGTCGGACCGCCACACCAACTGCAAGAACACGGCTTGCAACCTGCTATTCCTCCAGTGCCCGGCTTGCGCCGAGGCTCACGAGGGCACGTGCTCGCCCGATTGCCAAACCATCCTTCACCTGCCGGAAGAGCAACGCGAGGAAGCCCAGCGAGCCTTAGCTCGGGCCAACGCCGGAAAAGCCAAGCGCTTTCACCGCTCCCGTCCTGCAGCGATTTAAATTCGACCGCCATGCCCATCTACCACGCATTAGGTAACATTCCGCCCAAACGGCACACGGTCTCCGAAAAACCCAACGGAGGCATTTACTACGAGCAATTGTTTGGAACCGAAGGGTTCCACGGCATGAGCTCCTTGCTGTACCACGTGCACCGTCCCACCCGCGTGGCAGCCCTGGGCGAACCCGTCAACGTAGCGCCGCAAATGGCCGTGGAGAAATCCATCCAAAGCCGCATGCTCCGCGGATGGGACGTGGCTCCCGCCAACGACTACCTGGAGGCCCGCGTGCCGCTGCTCTTCAACAACGACCTCATCATCGCTGTGGCGGCCCCGCGACACTCCCTGCGCTCCTACTTCTACAAAAACGCCGACTCGGACGAGGTCATCTTTGTCCACAAAGGCACCGGCACCCTGCGCACCTTCCTGGGCAACCTCACCTTCTCCTACGGCGATTACTTGGTGGTACCGCGCGGCATGATTTACCAGATCGACTTCGACACGGAGGACAACCGCTTGATGATTACCGAGAGCCACAGCCCCGTGGTTACCCCCAAGCGTTACCGCAACGAATTTGGTCAGCTCTTGGAGCACAGCCCCTTCTGCGAGCGCGACATCCGCCGTCCACAAAACCTAGAAACCCACGACGAAGTGGGCGAGTTTGTGATTAAAATCAAGAAACAAGGCGTCCTGCACACGGCGGTGTACGAAACCCATCCGTTTGACGTAGTGGGTTGGGACGGCTACAATTACCCGTACGCCTTCTCCGCGCACGACTTTGAACCCATCACCGGCCGCATACACCAGCCGCCGCCCGTGCACCAAACGTTTGAAGGGCACAATTTCGTCATCTGTACCTTCGCCCCCCGCTTGTACGACTACCACCCCAAGGCCATCCCCGCACCGTACAACCACTCCAACATCGATTCCGATGAGGTCCTGTACTACGTCGACGGCGATTTCATGAGCCGGAACCACGTGGAAAAGGGATTTTTTAGCCTTCACCCCGGCGGCATTCCGCACGGCCCGCACCCCGGCGCTTACGAGCGCTCCATCGGGCAAAAAGAGACCCTGGAATTGGCCGTGATGATCGATACCTTTAAGCCCCTCTGGCTGACGCCTCAGGCGCTGCACCACCAAGACCCCGAATACTACCTTTCCTGGAAAGAATAAACCCCAAGCTGCCCCTCCTCATGGAAGATTTTCTCCCCCTGAACGGCACGGACCACGTTGAATTCATCGTGGGCAATGCCAAGCAAGTTGCACACTACTACAAGACGGCCTTCGGCTTCCAAGACCTGGCCTACGCCGGCCTGGAAACCGGTGTTCAAGACCGCACCTCCTACGTGCTGCGTCAAGACAAGATCACCTTGGTGATCACGGCTCCCATGACCCCCGAATCCCCGCTCCACGACCACCTGCGTCAGCACGGCGACGGCGTCAAGAACATCGCTCTCTGGGTGGACGACGCCCGCAAGAGCTGGGAAGAAACCACCAAGCGCGGCGCCGAAAGTGCCTTTGAACCCTACGAAATCTCCGACGAGCACGGCACCGCGGTCCTCAGCGGCATCAAGACCTACGGAGACACCGTGCACGTCTTTGTGGAGCGCAACAACTACCGCGGCGCCTTCCTGCCCGGCTACAAGCCCTTGAACCGCGAGCACCAGCCCGCGCCCGTTGGTCTGAAGTTCATCGACCACATGGTGGGCAACGTGAACTGGGGCGAAATGAACAAGTGGGCCGATTTTTATTCCCGCGTCATGGGCTTTACCCAGCTCATCTCCTTCGACGACAAAGACATTTCCACCGACTACACCGCCCTCATGTCCAAGGTCATGAGCAACGGCAACGGTCGCGTGAAATTCCCCATCAACGAGCCCGCCGAAGGCAAAAAGAAGTCCCAAATTGAGGAGTACATCAACTTTTACCGCGGTTCCGGTGTTCAGCACATTGCTGTGGCCACGGACAACATTGTGGAAACCGTTACGGCCCTCAAGGAGCGCGGCGTAGAATTCCTTTACGTCCCCAACACCTACTACGAAGACATCTTGGAGCGCGTGGGCCCCATTGAAGAAGATTTGGAGCCGCTGCAGCGTTTGGGTATTTTGATCGACCGAGACGAAGAGGGCTACCTGCTGCAGTTATTCACCAAACCCATTATGGACCGACCCACGGTATTTTTCGAAATCATTCAACGCCGTGGTGCCAAGAGCTTTGGCAAGGGCAACTTCAAAGCCTTGTTTGAATCCATTGAGCGCGAGCAAGCCTTGCGCGGCACGCTCTAACCGCATTGCGTTTCTTTAACCCTTGAAACGATGGGGCCGCTTCCTTGAGGGAGCGGCCCCTTTTTTTGCGCCAATACCGTTCTGCACAAACTCAATTGCGGCGCTGTTTGGACAAAAAAAAGCCGCCCCAACGGGGCGGCTCTTCATCGTGTCAAGCACGTTGTTTGAATTACTTCTTCACCAAAGTGACGTCAGAGTTCAAGGTAACGGGGCCCAAGTCGGGATCGTTTTCGGTCGTAGCACCTTTCAATACCAAAGTCGATTTGTCCCAAGACACAATTCCGTAACGGGTTTTCATGCCGTCAACGTCGGTCCAAATTAAGGAGTCCAAACCGGTATCGCCGGCTCGCTTGGCCATCCAGGTTCCGTTCAAGGTGTCGTTGATTGTGCTGGTTTCGTCGATGAACGGAACCGCCAGAATGCGGATGTCCATGTTCAAGAAGCCAGACAAAGGATTGGTCATCCCTTCTTCGCCCAAGGTCATATTGACTACAGTTGAAGGGTCGATCACTTGATCCGTAATGCTCAAATTGATTCCGCTGACGGTAGCGCTTTGGTCGTAGTTGGTAACGCCGTAGGCACCGGCCAATTCCTCTTCCAAAGTTGGTTTGGAGCAGGAGGTCAAGGTTGCGCCCAACCCCACCAGGGCGATCGCAACGGTCATCAAGTTTTTCTTCATAGTTTCAAAGTTCGCAAAAATTGCGCCAGTATGGTACTGTGGACGCAAGATTAGCTGAAAATAACTCGGCTATTACGGAAAAGTGCAACCCGAGCAATTGGGTGGTGCCCAAGGGATTCCTATAAAAAAAGCCCCGCCAAGGGCGGGGCTTGAGAACGTGTTGTGCTCGGGGATTTACTCCTGTCGGATGAAGCCAAACTCAATTTGAGCGTCTACCCCTTGGCCTTGGAAATCAACCATTTGCCGTGTGCGCAACCGAACCATACTCTCGTCCAGCAGTAAGATGGCGTAGCGGGTGGTGCTGCCGTCGGCGGCCGTAACAATAACGGAGTCCAGAACCGTCGCTTCGCCCTCTTTCACCAACCAACTTCCGGAACCGCTGTCCGAAAAAGGAAAGTCAATCACCTGGGTGATGGCGTTGACGGACATCGTGGCGTTGAAGTTGTAGGAAATGACGCTCGGGGTATTCTTGGTGGCGTTGACCAGAGTGAAGATGGAAGACGGGTCGATGGTCTTGTCGTCCGCTACCACGGGCAACATCTGACCGCCAAAACTCACGGATCCGTTTGCGGTGATGTCGTTCACCTTCCAGGTGCCCTCCAGTTTGTCTGCAATTGTGGGTTTTTTACAGCTGGTCAGCGCGCCCAGCACTGCTACAGCCACGAAGATTTTACGTACCATGGTACTAAGATAGCGGTTTGCCCGTCAACTCCAACACCGTGATTTCCGGCCAGATGCCCACGCGGCCTGGGAAGGCCAAGTAGCCGAATCCGCGGTTGACGTACAGGGACTTGCCGCTGGCCGAGTCTTGGTAGAATCCGGCCCATTTGGGGTACTTCCATTTTACGGGGCTCCACTGAATCCACCCCGGAATCTCAATACCAAACTGCATGCCGTGCGTGTGGCCGCTGAGGGTGAGGCCAATGTTTGCTGGGTGTTTTTTCACCACTGCATCGAAGTGGGAGGGGTCGTGGCTCAACAAAATTTTGGGCTGCTGTGGGTCCAATCCTTCCAGCGCACGTTCTAAATTTCCGTACTGCGGAAAGGGCGGAAGTCCCCAGTTTTCCACGCCCACCAGATCCAATTGACCGTTGCCGCGCTTGAGGATCACGGCTTCGTTCAGCAACAAACGCCAACCCAAGGAGGCATGGTGCTGTTTCAGCTGGTCCAAATTGGCGCGCTTGGCGGATTCGGAAGGCCATTGCCAATAGTCGCCGTAGTCGTGGTTGCCCAAAATGGAGTAGACGCCGTCCGGCGTTTTTTCTGCAACGGCGCGGAAGGCGTCCATCCAGGGCTCGATTTCATCAGCGGTGTTGTTGACCAAATCACCGGTAAAGACAACGGCGTCGGCGCGCGCGGCCAACAGTTCGTCGATTCCGGCCTGAACTTCGTCTGGATCGGTAAAAGAACCGCTGTGTACGTCGGAAATCTGAGCAATTCGGTACCCCTC
>CAYXHJ010000152.1:0-4625 GCA_964464855.1 uncultured Owenweeksia sp.
TTGCAATGGGCCATGTCAACAAATTCACGTAATAAATAAATTCAGCAATGACTCCAGATGACCATTTTCCCTCAACGACCCCCAATCCGCCGATCCAAACCGCTAGCAACGTGGAGAGTCCCACCAGCAAGAGCATCAGCGGCTGAAACAACGCATTGATCTCAAACAGCTCTGCATTGACCCGGTAGGAATTTTCCGAAGCCGTTTTGTACCGACTGGACTGAGCCTTTTCAGCCGCAAAAGCTTTCAAAACACGGATACCGGAGAACGTTTCCTGTGCAAACGTGCTCATGGCCGATTGCTGTTCTTGAACCGCGTGGCTGGCTCGGTTGATGCGGTCACTGACGCGATAGATGGCCCAAACCAACAAAGGCATCGGGGCCAAGACCCACAAACTGAGGACCACGTCAACGCGAAACATGAAAATCAAGGTCAGAACCGTCGCGAAAAAAGTATTGATGCTGTACATGACTGCCGGCCCCAAATACATCCGAACCCGACTCACATCCTCCGATATGCGGTTCATCAAGTCTCCGGTGTTGTTTTGTCGGTAAAAAGCCGCATCCAATCGTTGGTATTGAGCGTACAGATCGTTTTTCAAGTCAAATTCAATGTGGCGACTCATCACAATGAGCGTCTGACGCATCAAAAACGTAAAAAGCCCGCGAAGTGCGCTGAACAACAAAATCAACAACCCATATTTCAATAGATTTTGATTCAGTTCGTTCGTCACACCTCTTTCAATGGCCACTTCAACCGAGGCAAATGCTTCCCGGATGAAAATAGCCGGATAGGTTTGAAACACTACGGAGAGAACCACAAAAAGAACGCCCCCAATCAAGTGTTTGGGGTAACGCAAAAAATAGGAATTCAGTAGGAGCAGGTGCCGCATGGAGAAGTACAAAGGTACTCCGTCGTACCTTTGTCCTATGACCCAGGAACCCGGATTTTTGGAAACGGTACTTTCCGATTACCGTTTGGCGGTGACCAGCCGCGAAGCAAGCTTGCTCGGCCGCAAAGAAGTTTTGACGGGAAAAGCCAAGTTTGGCATTTTTGGAGACGGCAAGGAATTGGCCCAAATTGCGTGGTCCAAAGTTTTCAAAAACGGAGACTTCCGCAGCGGTTATTACCGCGACCAAACGTTCATGATGGCCATTGGTCAACTATCTGTTCGAGAGTTTTTTGCGTCCCTTTATGCGGACACAAACTTAAACCACGAACCCGCCAGCGGCGGGCGTCAAATGAACGGTCATTTTGCCACTCGATCGTTGGACGAAGAAGGCAACTGGAAGGAACTGATTCACCAAAAAAACAGTTCCGCGGACATCAGCCCTACGGCAGGTCAAATGCCCCGACTGCTGGGTTTAGCGCAAGCCTCCAAAGTCTACCGTTCCTTGGGGGTTGAAAATTCGTTTACCCGAAAAGGGAACGAAATCGCATGGGGAACCATTGGCAACGCCTCCACCAGTGAAGGCTTGTTTTGGGAAACCATCAACGCTGCCGGGGTGCTCCAAGTGCCTCTAGTGATTAGTGTTTGGGACGACGAGTACGGTATCTCCGTGCATGCCAAGCACCAAACCACAAAGGAGAATATCTCCGAAGTCTTGGCTGGATTTGCCGCAACCGATTCCAAGGCAGGATTCAAAATTTTAACGGTTAAAGGTTGGGATTACGCACAATTGGTGGCCACCTACGAAGAAGCCGAGCGCATTGCTCGATTGGATCATCAACCGGTCTTGGTACACGTTCAAGAGTGCACCCAACCGCAAGGTCACTCCACTTCCGGTTCGCACGAACGCTACAAATCAAAAGAGCGCTTGGAATGGGAAAAGGAATTTGACTGTTTGGCACAATTCCGAAATCTTATTTTGAAAAGTGGCTTTGCCACTGAAGATCAATTGATCGCTTTGGAGAATGAGGCTGCGCAATGGGTACGGGATGAAAAAAAGGAGGCGTTTGAAGCGTACCTCCGCCCCATTCGTGCCACACGTGATGAAGCCGTTGCGCATTTGCGCGCATTGGGATTTGACCCTGAGGCCGATGCCCTGAATGCCGTTCGTGAACCCTTGCGACGCGAGTGTATTGCGCCCGTTCGTCGAGCCGTAACGGCCAATTCAGAGCACCCTGCTGCTTCTGCCGCACGCCAATGGATTAAACACCAGAAGGCCAACGGCTGGGAGGATTATTCATCTAAATTACACAGCAACAGCGCATTAAACATTTTCGTTGTCCCTCCCACTTATCCGGACGGCGCACCTTCTGTAGATGGACGGGTCATCCTTCGCGACAATTTCCGAGCGCTCTTTCAAAAGCACCCGGAAACCTTGGTTTTTGGTGAAGACTCCGGCACCATTGGAGACGTCAACCAAGGATTGGAGGGAATGCAGGCGGAATTTGGCGAAATCCGCGTAGCGGATGCAGGAATCCGCGAGGCCACCATTTTGGGCCAAGGAATCGGGCTTTCCATGCGCGGTTTGCGTCCCATTGCTGAAATTCAGTACCTGGACTACCTCCTCTACGCCTTGCAAATCATGTCCGACGATTTGGCCACGGTACATTACCGCACCAAAGGCGGTCAGAAAGCTCCGGTCATTGTTCGTACGCGGGGTCATCGCTTGGAAGGTATTTGGCACAGCGGAAGCCCCATGGGAACCATCGTCCACAGCCTCCGCGGCATGTGGGTTTGTGTCCCGCGCAACATGGTACAAGCGGCTGGATTTTACAACACCTTGCTTCAATCCGACGAACCCGCTTTGGTGGTTGAGTGTTTAAACGGTTACCGTTTGAAGGAAACCCAGCCATCCAACCTGGGTGAATTCACGGTGCCCTTGGGCGTTCCGGAATTAATGCGATCCGGAACCGATTTGACCGTGATCTCCTACGGCTCTACCCTTCGCATTGTGCTGGAAGCGTACGATCGACTCGATTCTTTGGGCGTCTCTGTTGAGGTACTGGATGCACAAACTCTTTTGCCTTTTGACGTAAACCACCGGTGCGTAGAATCTTTGGCCAAAACCAACCGCTTGTTGGTGGTGGATGAGGACGTTCCCGGTGGAGCAAGTGCCTACTTACTCCAGCAAATACTTGAAGAACAAGGAGGATACCGGCATTTGGACGCTCAACCGCGCACCCTAACTGCCCAAGCACACCGACCGGCCTACGGTTCCGACGGCGATTATTTTTCCAAGCCCAGTGCCGAAGATGTGGTGGAGTTGGTGTTGGAAATGATGGAAGAATAGGGTTAACCCTGATTTTTTAATCGTTCCCCAAGGAGCGCAGTACGGCGCGAACGGAACCCTGTTCCTCCAAGAGCCGAGCAGCCTCTTCGCGATCCAAGGAGGTCAGTTCCATCAAGGTCCGAATGCCGCGTTCTACCAATTTGTGGTTGCTCAATTGCATGTCCACCATCCGATTTCCGCGCACTTTTCCCCATCGGATCATCAACGTGGTGCTGAGCATGTTCAAAACAAGTTTTTGAGCTGTCCCGCTTTTCATGCGGGTTGATCCGGTAACAAATTCAGGACCCACAACTACTTCCACTGGAAATTCAGCCGCAGCAGCCACGGGTGATTCCGCGTTGCACACCACCGCCCCCGTCACGCAGCCGGCCGTTCGAGCCGCGTGCAATCCACCCAAAACGTAGGGCGTACTCCCACTGGCCGCTATTCCTACTACCGCATCAGCAGGGGAAATTCCGTGAACCGCGAGGTCCTTCCAAGCTTGATCCAAGTCATCCTCAGCGAATTCAACGGCCTTACGGATGGCCGCATCACCACCGGCAATCAATCCAACCACAATCCCATGGGGTATGCCGTAGGTTGGCGGGCATTCCGAAGCATCTACCACGCCCAAACGACCGCTGGTTCCAGCTCCAATATAAAAAAGTCGGCCACCCGCTTTCAATTTCGGCAAGACAGCTTCTACCAACGCTTCAATCTGCGGGAGAGCTTGAGCAACGGCAATCGGTACGCTCTGGTCTTCCTGATTGATGGCCTCCAAAAGAGACCGTGTGCTCCAGTTCTCTAAGTTATCGTAGGCCGACGGTGCTTCGGTGGTGCGGGAATCCATAGTTCAAAGGTAGTCGGTTTGTCGCTTTTTAACATCGGAACAAGGACCAATTGACTACCTTTGCATTTATGGGGAAAATCATCGCATTGGCCAACCAAAAAGGTGGTGTCGGGAAGACCACTACCGCCGTAAATCTTGCTGCAGCCCTAGGATTGCTGGAAAAACGCGTCTTGTTAATTGACGCAGATCCTCAGGCCAACACCACGTCCGGTTTGGGGTACGACCCTACGGCAACCGTGGTTGGCACCTATGAAGTTCTGGAGCACACCGCGCCTGCGGAATCTGGCATTTTCCACACAGACACCCCCAACGTTGATTTGCTCCCCACGCGCATGGACTTGGTTGCAGCGGAATTGGAGCTGGTGGACAAGCCCGAGCGCGAACACATGCTCCGCACTGCTTTGGAACCCATTCAAGATCGCTATGATTATATTTTAATCGACTGCGCTCCTTCCTTGGGTTTGGTGACGCTCAACGCGTTAACGGCGGCACAGTCGGTATTGATTCCCATTCAGTGCGAGTACTTCGCCTTGGAAGGACTAGGAATCAATACCGAC
>CAYXHJ010000153.1:0-4558 GCA_964464855.1 uncultured Owenweeksia sp.
ACCGCAGCTTTATTCGTCCTCTTTTGTTTTGCCTGCCTCCGGAAACGGCCCATCGCTGGACGATGTCTGCGCTTCGGGTTTTCGGCACCCTTACGTTTGGACCGGCAATGGTTAAATTATTTGTAGGTAAAGCTCCTCATTCAGAGCCTGTTGTCGTTTCGGGTTTGACCTTTCCCAACCCGGTAGGCTTGGCAGCAGGATTGGATAAA
Source organism: uncultured Owenweeksia sp. (assembly GCA_964464855.1). Classification (GTDB taxonomy): domain Bacteria; phylum Bacteroidota; class Bacteroidia; order Flavobacteriales; family Schleiferiaceae; genus CAMDTE01. The sequence continues at coordinate 210 of CAYXHJ010000153.1, forward strand.
GATGCTGAAGCGGTGGCGGCATTAGGAGCCTTGGGTTTTGGCTTTATTGAAGTAGGCACCTTAACCCCAAAACCTCAGCCCGGCAATCCGAAGCCGCGATTGTTTCGCTTGCCTCAAGATCGAGGTTTGATCAACCGAATGGGGTTCAATAACCACGGGGTTGTGGCCGCCGCCAACCGATTAAAAAACCGACCCGCCGGATTGATTGTAGGCGGAAACATCGGCAAAAACAAAGACACGCCCAACGAGTTTGCTGGGCAGGATTACGTACTTTCCCTGCGGGAGCTGCATCCGGTGGTCGATTTTTTCACGGTGAACATCAGCTCGCCCAACACGCCTGGTTTGCGCGCCCTTCAATCTTTGGAGCCCCTTCGGGATCTTTTGCGCAAAGTTTTAGAAGAGCGGGATCGGCACGAACCTCGGCGTCCGGTTTGGGTGAAGCTCGCACCGGACCTGACGAACGATGAATTGGTGGAAACGGCCCAGTTGATTGTTTCCGCCGGGGCAGACGGCATCATTGCGACCAATACCACCTTGTCCCGTTCAGGGCTTTTGACGGATCCTTTAAAAGTTGAGCGCATTGGTGCTGGCGGTCTGAGCGGAGCCCCCGTTCGCCAGCGAGCTACAGATGTGGTGCGGATTCTTCGCCAAGCCGTAGGACCCGATTTTCCCATCATTGCCGTTGGGGGAGTGCTGTCGGGCCAAGACGCACGAGAAAAGAAAGAGGCGGGTGCGACACTGGTTCAGGTGTACACCGGATTGATTTACGAAGGACCTCAATTGGTTCACGATTGCATACGGGCATGGAACGATTGACCTGGGTAGAATGCCCACGGGACGCCATGCAGGGATGGCACCGACTGTTCGCAACAGCGGAGAAGGTCGCTTATTTGCAAGAGTTAATCCAGGTTGGGTTTGACGTTTTGGACGCCGGCAGCTTTGTTTCTCCGCGGGCGGTGCCCCAAATGGCGGATACAGCGGCTGTTTTGGATCAACTGGTTTGGCCGGAGCGCAAGCCAGAAATACTGGTCATCGTGGGTAATTCAGTGGGTTGGGAGCGCGCATTGAAGCATGCTGTAGTGGACACGGTAGGCTATCCGTACTCCCTGTCTGAAGCTTTTCAGCAACGAAATACACAGCGTTCGCGCCAGCAGGCGCTCGTGGAATTGGAGCGCATGGTGGGGAACGCCCACGACGCGGGCAAAAAAGCAGTGGTGTATTTTTCTATGGCCTTTGGTAATCCTTATGGAGAAGAATTAACCGATGGTATGTTCTACGAGGCCTTGGAGCAGATGGTACGCATCCAACCGGATGCGGTCAGTATTTCGGACACCATCGGCTCTGGAACTCCGGAATCCATTCAGCGGCGTGCCGAGCAAGCACTTGAATACCTTCCGGTGGAAAAACTGGGCATGCACCTTCACGTTCGCGAAGATCAGGCCTTTGCGCATTTGGAAGCAGCATGGAATGCTGGAATACGTCGCTTTGATACGGCTTTGCGCGGTATAGGGGGTTGTCCCTTTGCTCAGAGCACCCTGGTAGGAAATATGCCCGCAGAGAAACTTCTAACGTTTGCCAATCGGGTAGGGGCCTCCTACGGAGTGCGGCCCATGGCATTGGAGAGTGCCCACAACGAGGCATTGGCGCTTTTTAAGTAAATCGCTTCTAGAATTACGGCCCGTGCTGTCGTACCTTAGCACCGCAAGAAGTTTGGAGGTGCGCCTCCAACGCAAGATGGGAATCCGGTGCGATGCCGGAGCTGTGCCCGCAGCTGTAAGTTCCACGAATCTTCAGGCACATAGCCACTGGGAGAAATTCCGGGAAGGCGCCTGAGGAGGAACGAGCCAGAAGACCTGCTTTTTGCCATACCATGCGCCTTCGGGACCAAAGGAATTGCCATGTATTGTACCCACCGACGGCTGTTTATTGCCGTTGTGCTTTTCTTTGGGTTGGCCACCAGTCAACTCTTCTCCGCCCCGGACACTGTTCGCCTGGGTGCGGTTGATGTGCATGCACTTCCGTTTCATTTTCGCGCTCCAGATCGCGGCCTCGATTCTACCGCGAAAGGCTGGTCTGCATCCGATTGGCTCCACCGCGGCGCCTTACTGCGCACAACAACTCCCGGCGGCTCCCAATTGATTGGTCTGAGTGGACTTCCCGCTGTGTATACCGGGTTTCATTGGTTGGGCTTTGCCCTGACCAGCCCCACCATGGGTTTGACCGACGGATCGTGGATCCATCCCGCTTTCCGGAACCACGCAGGAGTACACACCCAGTTGGGGGGGCACTATTTAGGATCAGGTAATTTGGGCGGTCTGGTGGATTTGTCGGCACAATGGCTCGGTTCCGAAGGTTCCTGGGCGGGGCTTGAAGCTTATTCCGCGGGCGGTGGTGGCGCTACAGCCCGATGCCGCACAAACCACGGAACGTTGGGTTGGTGGGTGTCGTCGGCCCAGTACCGATATCCCTACCGAGATTACTTAGGCACGCGTAGAACCCGCATCGGGGCAGATGCTCAGAACGCACAATTGGAGTGGCGAGGTGAAAAACGGTGGGGAGCGCATACCCTTCGGTACGGTTTTCAGGGCATTCTGCAAGATCGCGGTCTTCCCCGCAGCTCGGCCTCCTCGTATGGGCTAGGAGATCGGCAACGGGACAAACGTTTGCATGCCGGGGTGCGTTGGGATCGTCAAACTCAAACCTGGCATTGGAGCCGGGGCGTGTTTGGATGGGTTGATTTCCAAGCCTTTGATGCGCGCGTAGTTGCTTTAAGAGATTCGCATCAAACGGCGGGAATGCGCGTGGAATGGGCCGGTACGCATCCCAAAGGTCATGTGGCCTGGGGTTGGTCGCAAATGGCGGCCTGGGGACCGTCGCACCAGACGTTGGGCGTTTGGGACGGTTTTGTCAAAGGAGCCCTGCAGGGGACCGGTAGAATGCGTCGTGGATTGGTCTGGGGCCGATGGGATCTTCGCCAGACCTCTGCGCGCACTCCTTTGGGAAATGCCTCGGGTGGGTTGCGTTGGAAAGGGTCCGACGGCATCGAAATTCAAGCCGCACGTCATTTTCGTTGGCCCACACTCAACGATTTGGCCTGGATTCCCGGCGGAAATCCACTTTTGTTGCCGGAGGCCGGGTGGGCGTTGGAGGTTTATGGACATACGCCCACTTCCAAATACACGAATGGGCGTAGGTTTCAATGGGAATGGCAGTCCAAAGCGATGCATTTAACGCAGTCCATTGTTTGGAAACCTATTGGTATTCAATGGGTTCCGATTAATGCGGGGTCCTGGAGCCAGTGGTGGAATCGATTGCGTTGGACGTCCCAATACCGCTCATGGATGGGGTGGTCGGAAGTACAGTACACGCTGTCCAATGCAGCATTTGCCGTACCGTGGCGCGTTCATGCGGGAGCAACGTACCGTCGAGGTTCATGCATTGCAGGGGCCGAATACACCGCACAATCTGCTTCGCAGCAAACGCCCCAGTGGAGTACCGGACGATTGTGGGGCGGATGGCAATCCAAACATTGGTCCGTTCAATGCACCGTTCAAAACGCCCTGCCGGGAACCGTCGAATACCTGCCTTACTATCCAAATCCTCATTGGTACACCGTTATTAATTTAAATTATAAGTTCAAATGAAAAATATCAATTTATTGAAATTTATTGCATTAGCAATGATTTATTCCGCATGTCAGCCGGATTCTGTGAATCCTTTGACTCAAGACTACCGCAACGGGGTCTTGGTGGTAAACGAGGGACCGTTTCAAACCGGAACCGGTACCCTCACGTTTGCCCATTTTAAACGCAATGCGGCAGACTCAACGTACACCTTTCAGGACGTTTTTCAAACGGTAAACGGTCGGGTTTTGGGCAATATTGCACAAAGTGCAGTACGGGTAGGGGACTACGTGTTGATTGCCGTGAATTTGGCCGGAACGGTTGAGCTGCTGGACGCCAAAACCATGGAACTAGAACACACCTTTACGGGTTTGGGGCTTCCCCGCTACTTTCAGCCCTTGTCCAACAACCGGGTGGCTTTATCCGACTGGCAAGACAATCGGATTTATGTTTTGGACTTGACCACCAAAACCGTGGTAGATACTGCTCAAGTGGATGCAGGACCGGAAGGAATGGCTTATTTGCCCAACACCCCCAATGGCGATGTTTTACTGGTGGCCTGCTCCGGTGGATACCTCGAGAACAACACGGTTGTCGTTTTAAATACCCAAATGGATCGCATCAAAACGCTTACCGTTGGGGATCAACCGCATTCGTTTGCACAAGACCCCAGCGGCACGTGGTGGTTGCTCAATCAAGGAAAGCCGGATTGGACCACGCCCGCCA
>CAYXHJ010000154.1:0-4541 GCA_964464855.1 uncultured Owenweeksia sp.
CCCTTTTGGGAAGTAGGTACCGGCGCAGCGTTGGCCTACTACCGAAGCAGAAGCGGTGCCTTGCTGGATTGGTCCGAGTTGGATTTTGTGGACGGTCTGGACTCCTGTACACAAGCCGCAGTTCGGCACTACTGCACTTTGGACTTGCTTCGCCAACTCCCCATTCGCGCTGTGGGCCAACCGGCTGCGGGATGGTCCAACGGGCTTCCAAGTTTTCATTGGAATTGGCGATTGAAGGCCGCTTGGGGAAAACAACTCGTCGGTTCCCCAACGCCGTGGAAAGGCCAAGCCGGATGGGGACCGGCACAAATCAATTGGTTCCCCAGTCCAACGGATTGGCTTCAGTTGCGGGCTTCCTTCCCGGGACGATCCCTCCGCTCTACCGCCCAAATTCGATGGGGCACTCACGGCTGGTCCCCTTGGCTCCAGGCGGTGTGGACGCCGGAAGCCGGGCAGCGTTGGACGGCGGAATGGGGCAGCACCGCCGCCGTAACCGGGCCGCAGCGACGCATCCAAGCTTCTTGGAACACGAGTCTTCCCGGGCGGGTGCACTGGACCGCTACGGCTCGCTACAGACGCAATCCTTGGGAATTGCCCCAATGGGACGGTTGGGTGCGGGGCGAAAAATCAACGCCCCAGTATGCGCTTCGGGGGCAGTGGAATTGGACGTCGGACTCCGGTTGGCGGGTGGTTTTTTCGGGGAACTTTTCGGGTTGGACGGTGCGCTGGAGCCAAAGCGGGAAGTGGCCAACGGGAATGGAGGACAAGGGCTCGATGACGACAATGCCGAAACGGCCGACGAGCGAACTGGTAGAACTCACCTACCGCCAAGCCAATCCTTGGGGCCGGTGGACCGTAACCGCGGCTTGGGTTTCGGCGTCGCCCGGAATGCCGGTGCTGTACGGTGCACAACCCTACGGCAGCAGCCCGTGGGTAGTGAGCGCGGAATGGGGAAATTCGTGGAAAAGTTGGTCATTCTTCGTGCGTGGATCCTTGCAGCCGGGACAGCGTCCGGCGAGCAGCTCCCTCCTATGGAACAACAACGGCTGGGACGCGCGTGGATCGTTCCGCATCCGCTACGCCCCCACGTGGACGCTGAAATTGCGCCAAAAGTCCGGATAGGACTTCCGCACGCAATCCGGATCGCTTACCACAACGGGAACCCGAAGCCCCACCAGCGCCCACGCGAAGGCCTGGCGGTGATCGCCGTGCGCGGAGCGGTGTTGCGGCAATCCCGGCTCGTGGGTGGCTTCCTGCCTAGGACGGAAATTTGGACCTGGTGAAAAGGTGAAGGAATCCGCATCCGCCGTGCAGGAGACGCCCAATACCTCGGCCAATTCCAACAAGCCGTTCATTCGGTTGATTTCTTTGCCGGCCAAGGTGTGCAATCCAACCGCTTTACCCGACTTGCCCAATGCCATGGCTGCGGCCAACAGGGGTTGTACCGTATCCGGAATTTTGGAAAAATCCCAGTCCAGCGGGCTGTTGTGGTCAATCCCTGGATGGGACGTAGCATTTGCCGGAGTGGCGTCGTCCCCTTGGGATGCGTTGATCTGGATGCCACCCAACACCGACTCCATTCGAACGCCCAAGTTTGCGAGCAGCGTCCCAACGGCGCGGTCTCCTTGGAGGGAATTCGTACGAAGGTGCCGCAGCAGAACGGGCTTGCCCGTCAGGGCGGCAACCGCGCCGTGAACGGCCGCGGCGGACCAGTCCGGATCCCGCTCAAAAACGACAGGGTTGGGAAGAGCGCCTCCCAGCAAATGACTCGAGGGTTGCACCTGCCAGGTAGTATCATCCGCCGATACGGAATACCCCACCCGGCGCAGCAGCGCGGCAGTCATGTGGGCGTAGGGCGCGCTGACGAGCGGAGCCGTCAGGTGGACGGTTAGGGGTTCTTCCAACAAGGGGGCGATCAGGAGCAAGGCGCTGAGGTGTTGACTGGACGCGGAGGCGTCCAGGGTGCAGGGGCCGCCGCGCAGGCGGCGCCCCCTGCACCGGTGCGGCGGAACGCCGCCCTCCAACTCCGCGCCCAATGCTGTCAATGCCTTTACCAGTGGCGCTATCGGTCGTTCCTGCAGGCGAGCATGCCCCTCCAGAACCACCTTGGCACCGGGTGTGGCCAAAGCCAACGCCAACCCAAAGCGCCATGCCGTTCCCGCGGGCCCCACGTCCACCTGCTGCCAGGTATCCGTTTCGCAAGACAATCGAACGGCCTCTACCACACGCGCCATGGCCAAAACGTCCTCCGGTATACCCGCCTCTTCGATGTACAACGCTGATTCCGGGATGCTTGAATCAAACGAAACACCAACCTCCGGCCAATCGCTGAGATCTACCCGATCGGGCAAAACGGCGTGAAGCACCTGCAGTCGATTCCAAATGCTTTTGGAAAGGGGTAACTCCAATTCTGGGATGGCGTCCCACGCTGCGTTTAACGGAGGCTCCTGCGCCGCGCCCAACGATGTGTCCAGCGCCGCAACAGACAAAACGCCCGTCGCCGAACTTGTCAAAGCAGGCGGAGCGCCGCCTTCAGAATCCACTTGCGTCAACGCATCGTCCCCTGCGGAAGTTCCCTCTTTTGTGGACGAAGCACCACCCACGGGAGTACCAGCCCCACCTTCTTCGCTGAACTCGTCCACCTCAAACAAGCGATTTGGTGTAGGCCTCCCAAGCTTCGACGCATTCGGCTTTCGTCACGGAAGCCAAAACAACCGAGCTGCCGGGCGCCTGAAGGAGGGCCATGCGAACCTCGTCGGTACGGTTCTTCTTGTCGTGCTGCATGACCGCCCAAGCATCCTCCAAAGAAGGCAAGGGAACTCGTGCGTAGTACGCCCGAATGAGGGACCGCAGTGCTGCGGCGTCGGCGGCCGGTTGCAGGCCACGCGCTTGGGAGATCCAAGATTCCATCCACAAACCTGCAGCCACCGCCTCGCCGTGCAACAAGGATGCCGAATCGGAAAAAACAGGCGAATCGAACGCCACGCCATTCATCGACTCGTCCGCTTCATGCGTCCAAGCCAAGGCCTCCAAGGCGTGGCCCACGGTGTGACCTGCGTTCAGTGCCGCGCGCACATCGAGTCGGTCCAGCGGATCTTGTTCCACCAAGCGCGCTTTGAAGGCTACACTGAGCTGAATCAGCCGCTCCACGGTGTCTGCATCGGCATCCGCAAATTGACCGATGGTATTCCAATGCGCGCCGCCGTCCAAGTAGGCGTGCTTGATCATCTCCGCCCATCCGGCGGCGACCTCGCGTGGAGGCAAAGTTTCCAAGAAAGTCGGGTCCACAAATACGCCCTCAGCGCGGTAAAGCGTGCCCACGGCATTCTTCAACCCCACTAAATTAACTCCAGACTTACCACCTACACTGGCGTCCACCATGGCCAACAACGACGTTGGAACGGAGACAAAGCGCATGCCGCGTTTGTAGGTTGCAGCCACAAAGCCACCCAAATCCGTGATCATTCCACCGCCCACGGCGATCAAAACATCGTCCCGATGCGCTCCGTGTTCGCGCAGGGCCTCCCAAAGGGACTGAGCCATTTCTGGCTCCTTACTGCCCTCGCCCGCGGGCACCTCCAACACCTCAACGGCACAACCGTCGGGAACTACCGGATGCACCAGGGGCAAGCAGGCCTCGTGCGTGTTTTCATCCACCAAAAAGAAGATCCGACGCGGCGTAGGTTCTGCGCGCAACCAGTCGCCGAAGGCATTCAACGCGCCCCAGCCTACTACGGCATCGCCCCAAGGATTTTGGTGGGTTTTCATCCCTACAAAGATGGTTCAAATGTATCTTTGTGCAGAGCTCAGAACCATGGATTTTAACAACACCGCCCGCGCCTTCCACAGTCGGTCCGACGCCGACTTGCGCCGCAGCCAATTTTTATTTGGACTCCTGCAGTATCCCTGGCTCGTGCGCTTGGGAAAACCCGCGGTAGAAGCGGCCTTGTGGTTGCGCTTGCCCATCAAAGGGTTGGTGAAAAAAACGGTTTTTGCACAGTTTGTGGGCGGAGAAAGCATCGCCGATTGCGGGCCCGCCATTCAAAAACTTTGGGACTACCGCATTTCCAGTATTTTGGACTATTCCGTGGAGGGAAAGGAAACCGAGGCGGATTTTCAACGCGGTTTGGACATTACGTTGCAAACGTTGGCGGCCCACACCAAGTTCGACGGCCTGGCGCTGGGCGTCTTCAAGATGACCGGATTGTCCCGCTTTGCCCTCTTGGAAAAAATCGCAAACGGTACAGCCTTGTCTGCAGACGAGCAGGCGGAATGGGAACGTGCCTTGGCCCGATTCCGTCGGCTGGCAGCCTACGCCCAAAAAGAGGGACGAAGCATCATGATTGACGCGGAGGAGACCTGGATTCAACCGGCCATTGACCGCACCGCCCAACAACTCATGCAGGAGTTCAACCAAGAGCGCCCGGTGGTGTTCACTACCGTGCAACTCTACCGAACGGGACGCATTGAAGCCCTAGAAGCAGACCTGAAAGCGGCTCAAGCTGGCAACTACAAATACGGAGTCAAGATTGTACGCGGCG
>CAYXHJ010000155.1:0-4512 GCA_964464855.1 uncultured Owenweeksia sp.
TCGCACCTCGTCCTCCAAGCTGGCGTTGTCCATTTCACCGGTCTCCGGAATCAAGGCAATTTGCCCGGAAACATAAAGGGTTTGCCCCCATTGAACGGCTTGGGAATAAGGACCGATGGCCGCCGGCGCTTGGTCCGTGTGGTGCACTTTTTTCATGAATACGAAGGTACTTCACCGCGGAGTACCTTCGCAGCATGCTCTTGGTTCTGGACAACTACGACTCGTTTACGTACAATTTGGTCGACGCGCTGCGGGAGGTGAATCCGGACTGGCAGGTGGTGCGGAACGACGACTCCGAGGCCCTGGCAAGTGTGGCCCAGGCCCGAGCGTTGGTGCTCTCACCCGGCCCCGGATTGCCGGAAACGTCTGGGGTGCTGCTGGAGGCAATTCGTTGGGCAGACGGACGCATTCCGGTTCTGGGCATTTGTTTGGGCATGCAAGCCCTGGCCATGGCCCATGGAGGAAGCCTGCGTCGGCTGGAGACCCCACGTCACGGCATACCGGGAACCGTGAACCGAATGCTCCCCAATGCGCCCCTCCCCGCGCACGCTCTGGAGGCTCCGGTAGGACTGTACCACAGCTGGGCGGTGGAAACCGTTCCGGAAGATGGACCGTGGGAACTGTCGGCTTGGGATGCATCCGGAGTACCTCTGGCGATGCACCGTCGGGACGGAAAGGGAATTGCCGTGCAATTTCACCCGGAAAGCATCCTCACGCCTTGGGGCCGGGAATGGCTGCAGGACTGGGCCCGCGCGCAAAAGCAACGTTAAAAATCGCCGCGGCCGCGTCTGCGCTCCAACTTCAAGTCTTTGAGCAGGGGCGCTTTGACGCCCAGCCCAATGGAATACGACCGCGCGTAGCCCATGGGCACCCACCGGATGCGCATTTCCCAGCAGTGGATCAAACGGTAAACGTCGACGGTGGTAAACGTGATGGAGCGCGCCATGAGGTCGTAGCCGGAGGAAACGCCCAACCGCCAATTGGCTGTGGGCTCAATGCTCGCGTCCAATCGAATGGACTGTTTGAACGGCGCGGACGGGGTGGCGGGGTCGTACCGCAAGGAATAACCGCCGGAAAGACTCCACGTGGCAGCGATTGGCTGAAGGAGTAAATCGCCAAAGGGATTGGCGTAGAGGTCTTGTTCCAGACCGTTCTCACCTACAGAAACCTGCGGCCGACCGTTGACCGAGCCGCCGGACAACCGAAAATCCGCACTGAACTGCTGCACTTGGGGCCGTAGCAACACGCCGTTGGTGCTCCAGGCGGAGGCCAAAATGCGTTTGCCGGTGGAATCCGCACCGTACGGGTCAAACTGCCCCTGGTACACCAAACGCAAGCCGCCCTTAAAAAGCGACGTTGACGCACGGGCGCCCATCATGGTCCACGCAAAAGGCCCCGCTGCCGGGTTGTACCCCATGTCAACAGTGGCATCTTCCAACAACGCGAATTTCTTCGGTTCCAGGGTATCGCGCTTTCTACCTTTGGCTTCCAACACATTCCGCACGCGGAATTGAACACCACTTCCGCCGCCGATACTGGGTGCTCCGTACAGAAAATCACTGCCCGTAAATCGGCTCTTGTACGTGGTTGCACCCGTTGAATCCGTTTGGACTTGCTGAAAAGCGCCCCACTCCGGCCGGGTGAACTCCGGGGCAATGCGCGCGGAAACCGTAGGGTACACCACGTGCCGCACCGCAGACAAGGGGCCCCATTTCATTTTGTACAAACCATAAACGGTAGTGGAGAGCGCTGCTTGCGCCCCGTAATCCCGAACCGCAAAAAAACCGCGGGCCGTATCCGTCTGCACCACTTGACGCACCGAATCGTACGAGTACGACAATCGGTAGGGATACCAGCGTTCGTTGTAGTTGGCAGACGGGCTCAACGTGATGTACTTAAAGAGCTTGGCGTTGGTGGAAAGCGACACCGCATGGGAGGCGCCGGATTTGATTCGTTCGCGTGCCAAAAGGGCCGTAGGATCTTGGATTTCCGAAATCAACCCGTTCCATTCGTTCCGTGCGTTGAGGCCGTACTGAATGCCAAAATCCCGCAACCAAGCAGCGCCTCGGCCGTCCGGGCGTCGGAAGGGCTGAATGCGCATCATGGCAAAGTTGATCTCCGGCGCGTTCAAGGTTAGGGTCCCTTTTTGGTTGTTTTGACGGTGGCGCACCGCCGCACTTAGGGAAAACGGTGTGCCGCTCCAGGTTTTGGTAGCGGAAATGGAAGACGACAGGTCGTTTTTCAGAAATTGGTTGGGATCCGTGGTAGCATTCTTGAAAAACGCGCCGCTGGCCAGGTCTACTTTGGCAGAGAACCGGAAGCCGGGGCGGGCTTTGGGGTCTTGGGTGTGCGTCCAACCCACGCGAAAATCCGTGGAGTTCTGGTAGGCACCGGTTCCCGCAAAACGCGGATCGCCAAAGCGAATGCGGTTGACGTTGAACGTGAAGTTACCGTTGTATTTGTACCGAACGCGGTAGCCGGAGGCCGCTTGTACCGCCCAGGAACCTTGGCTGTAAAAATCCGTCGTCAAGCGCAGGTCCATGTAGTCGTTCAATACAAAATAGTACCCCAAACCCGTGAGGCCCAGGCCCCATTCGCGTCGGTCGGAAAAGTTGGGCAACAAAAAGCCCGAGGCCCTTTTTTCCGCCATGGGAAAGAAGGCAAACGGGAGCGCTAGCGGCGTAGGAATCCCCGCGATTTCCAAATAGGCAGGCCCTGTAACGATGCGCTTGCCCACGTCCAACTTGGCGCGTTGGGTGACAATGGCGAAGTGCGGTGTTTCGTGGTTGCAGGTGCTGAACGTATTGTTCGCCAAAAAATAACTGCTGTCGGAAATCATTTTGGCCTGGCCGCCGTGCAAATACCCCCCGCCTTCTTGCGTGTTGGCGCTTTTGATCCAGCCCTTTCCGGTTCCCAAATGGTACCGAATGGTGTCCGCGTACAACGTTCGTTCGCCTTCTTTAAAAACGGGATATTGCCCCATTTTGCCCGACGAATCCCGCACCCCGTAGGCCGTTAACAGACTGTTGTTGAAGTCAATAAAAATTTCTCCGGCACGCAAATCCAAACCCGAATACTGCACCCAGGCCCGGTTGGTCAGTAAAACGGTACGGTCTTTGGGATTCACCTCCGTACGGCCGCGATCGGCATCGGTTCCCCACTGCACCGGTCCGCTGAGGGACGCCCCGCCGGACTGGCCCCAAATCGGGGCGGTCGCTGCCCATAATCCAAGCAAAAGCGCTATTTTTGTAGAGAACCGCATGAACCGTCAAAAGTACCAAAAATGAAAGGCTTTGTCCGCATGGCGGCGGTGACAAGCCTCGCCTTTTTTCTGCCCCTCGTCGGTTTCCGGCCGCCCGTTGCCCCCGATAATTTGGTGGACCGCGTCATTATTGATGCCGGACACGGCGGAAAAGACCCGGGCAACCTGGGCACCGGGCGCTACAGCAAAAAGGAAAAGGACGTTGCCCTCCTGGTTGCGCGGCAGGTGGGTCAGCTCATTCAACAACGCCTTCCCGGCGTGGAAGTCATTTGGACGCGGTCCGACGATCGCTTCCTGGAATTGTACGAGCGTACCGCGATTGCCAACCGCGAAAAGGGGGATCTTTTCATCTCCATCCATTGCGACGCCGCAGAAAATCATGCAGCGTACGGAGCTACCACCTACGTTATGGGTAAAAACCACGACGACGAAAACCAGGTAGCCCTCCGTGAAAATTCTGTTATTCTCATGGAGGATAATTTTGAAGAGAAATACGAAGGTTTTGACCCCCGAAAGCCGGAAACGTACATTGCACTCACGCTCTTTCAACGCGCATTTCAAGCGCAAAGTATTCAGTTTGCACAAACGGTACAAGACGACTTCCGCACGGTCATAGGGCGCAAGGATCGCGGCGTGCGCCAACAGCCCCTGTACGTAACCAGTCGAACCTCCATGCCCTCCGTTTTGATTGAATTGGGCTTTACCACCAACAGTGCGGAAGAAGATTTTCTATTGAGTTCCGACGGGCAACGCACCATGGCGGAAGGTATTTACCGCGCTTTTGCTCAGTACAAGGCCCGTCGCGAAGGAGTAGTCGTTCCCGCTCAATCCTTGCTGGAAGGGCAGCTGCCCAAGCCCGGATCAGGAACCCAAACCGGTGAAGCGCCAGCACTTCCCTATCCCTTGACGGCAAACCCAATCCCCACTTCAACGTCGACCAACGCCACCACGCCGCAATCAACAGTCCCGATTAAGGTTACTCCAGAACCGCCTGTATCTTCTGAATCAGTAATTGGCAAGGTAGATGCAGAAAAGCCCGCCGTGGTTTTCCGCATCCAATTGTCCACTTCCGGAACTTCAAAATCGGAAACCGATCCGGTTTTTGCATCCGTTCAACCGGTACAACGCGTTTTGGAAGGCAAGCTGTACAAGTACTACTCCAAAGGGTTCAACACCGAAAAGGAGGCGCTCCAACAGTTGGCCGTTGCCAAGAAATCCGGTTTCCCCGATGCTTTTTTGGTGGCCTTCCG
>CAYXHJ010000156.1:0-4482 GCA_964464855.1 uncultured Owenweeksia sp.
AAGATAATCGTTTATCTGCGCCACGTACGCATGCGATTACGGTTGTACCACCAGAGAAGCCCGGGAGACCCCGGAGGCATAGAAATAACCCAAGGCGAATTCGTCTGGATTTTCTTCGCGCCACAGGTTGCCAACCACCAAACTCGGTGCCGGATCAAACGGGGTTCCTACCTGTAAAGTGGTCTGACGAAGCAGATTGAGGAACTGAAAAAATCCCGGACTGATGCTGGAAATTTCAACACGGTACTGGGTGCCAACGCTGTCCGGTCCTGCAAACTCTACTGCCGGCAGCTCCAAGTTGTTGAAACTTCGGCCGTCGTTGAATTGGTCGTCGAAAAAAGTGATGTTGAAAGGGAGGTTCTCCAGAGTGTCGTTGCGCCAAACCTTAAAGCGGTACTGATCTCCGCGGCCGGCCGGTTCTGTGAAGTGCAGGAGCGAGTAGCGACCGGGCAATTGAAAGGGTTCGCGCGGGCGCTTCTCCGAATAAATGGAGTCAATGGCAGGACAGCGACGGATCAATTCAGGGCCAGAAATCCATGGCTTGTCATCACCCGGCATCCAGAAACGCAACCGATACGAATGTCCCTCCGTCCCCACAACAGAACCCTTGTACCGACCGGGTGCAGCGACTACGGGGCGCAAGGTATCCACGGCAACACCATCTTGGAGAAGAACCAAAACGGCATCCGACACGGGTTCATTGGGGGCCTGATTGAGGTACGATGCCGTCCAAAATACCTCGGCAGAAACCGTGTCCTCGTCCGTAATGCGGGCATTAACGATGGGGCGTTTGGTGCCGGCAGGCAATTCCAAATCAATGGGGTCTTGGCAACCCACCAGGGAAGCGGTCATAGCGGTTGCCAACAAAAGGGATGCAGGACGCAAAGGGAGTGTGAAGCAATACTTCATCAGAAGGAGAAGTTGTAGGTTACGTACGGAATGGCTGTTCCAAAAACACTCAAACGGTAGGCTTGCACCTCGCGGGTGTTGAAGTCTTGTCGAAAAAAGACGCTGTAGGGATTGCGTCGGGCATAGGCGTTGTATACACCAAAAGCCAACGTGGGTTTGCGGTTGTTTTTGCCTTTGAACGCAAAAGTTGCGGCAAGATCCAAGCGGTGGGTGTCCGGCGTTTGTCCGCCGTTTCGGTTGGCGTAAATGGGGTAGGGGATGCCCTCAAATTCACCCCGACTGTCTGGATAGGTAATGGGGCGTCCGGATTGGTAGCTCCACGTGGCACTCAAGTCCCATTGTTTCGAAGGGGCGTAATTGGCAACTATGTTCAAATCGTGCAGTTTGTTGTAATTCGCCAGGTACCATTCCCCGTTGTTGACCGACGTACCCCGAGTGGGTCCGTCCACTTGAAGTTCCGTGCGGGACAAGGTGTAGGAAATCCAACCGTTGAGCTTACCGGTCTTCTTCTCCAGCAATAGCTCCAAACCGTACGCACGACCCCGTCCGCTCAGCAGTTCGGTTTCAATATTGTCTTTGAATACCAAATCCGCTCCATCCTTATAGTCCACAATGTTCTGGAGGTCTTTGTAGTACGTTTCAACGGTTAGAACAGCCGCACCGCGGGCCAGCTTCTGAACGTACCCCAAAGCGATTTGATTGGCCGTAGCGGGTTCGATGTAGGCCCCAGCAGGACGCCACACGTTCACGGGCGTTGGCGACGTGTTGTTGGAAATCAAATGGATGTACTGACGATTTCGGTTGTAACTCGCTTTGAGCGAAGCGTTTTCGCTGATTTCGTAGTTGGCAGAAAAACGGGGTTCCAAACCGCCAAATCCGGTAAACCAACGAATGGCTTCACCTCGGGCGTAGGTGCGGGTTCCCACCGCAGTGGTGTCCTCGTAGATTCCGCCCGGTTCGTACAGCGTAAGGGTGCGCGGCCCCAGGTTGCCAAAGGCGCTGTAGCGCAATCCACTGGTTACCGAAAATAAATTGGTTGCTTTCCAGGTGTGGCTCACATAGGCCGCAGGTTCGGTGGCCCACTCTTGGCTCAGCGTAATGTCAAAAGCCCCAGTAATCTTACCGGGCGAAAACACGTAATACGTGTTGCTCGCACCAAAGTCTAGGGTGTGTTTTGGAGATGGGAAATAAGTCCAGGCCGCGGTGGTGACGTAGTTCTGGATGCGGGAGTTCAACTGGAACTTGGTTTCGGCGTTGTCCGGTGTTCCCAGCAAATAGGTGTAGTCCGAATACAACGCCGTCGCGTTGAAGAACATTTTGTCGTTCACCGCGCGGTTCCAGCGGGTGGTGGCGGTCCAGTTTCCCCAGCCAAATTGAAAGAGGTCGTTGGCCCCAAATTTATCCCGACCGTTGTAAAACGAGGCATAGACGCGGTCCTTTTTACTCAATTGCGCGTTTATCTTTCCGTTGAAATCGTAGAAATACAGGATGGTTTGGTCGAGCTCAGGCGTGTTGAAGAGCGGCAGAAACACGTCAAAATAGGAACGTCGACCTGCCAAAACGACACTCGCCTTGTCCTTTACCAGCGGTCCCTCAACCAACAAACGACTGGAAAGCAAACCAACCCCGCCGTTGGCTGCCCAACGCTGGTTGTTACCTTCTCGTTGGCGCACGTCCAAAACGCTGCTCAAACGTCCGCCGTAAACGGCGGGCATGCCTCCTTTGTAGAGCTTGGCGTCGCGCACGGCATCGGCGTTGAAGATGGAGAAAAAGCCAAACAAGTGGGAGGAATTGAATACCGGCGCCTCGTCCAACAAGATCAAGTTCTGGTCCGAGTTGCCCCCGCGCACGTTGAATCCGTTGGCCCCTTCCCCTACGGACGATACCCCCGGCAACAAACGAATGGCGCGCAAAACGTCCGCTTCACCCAGAAGTTGGGGCAGTTTCTTAACTTCTTTCGCACTGATTTGGGCCACAGATATTTCGGTGTTTTTCAGGGTATTAACCCCGCGCTCTACGCCCACAGTCACCTCGTCCAAGCCCACAACAGAAGGTTTCAGCTTAAAAATCTGGTTGGTGCTTTTGGTCAGCGCTACCTGCGTCACCAGTTTTTCGTACCCCAAACTGCTCAAGGTAACTTTGGCGGTTCCTGCCGGTACGGTCACGGAAAAGTAACCGTAGGTGTTGGTGAGGACCGACGATTTTCGCCCACCACTTTCTACCGAAACAGCAACATTGACCAACGATTCGCCGTTGCTAACGTCCTTCACGGTGCCACTCAAGGTGGCCAGCCCGGAGCCGGAAGAATTTTGTGCGTGTACTCCGGCCATCCAGCCCAAGAACGTCGCTAAGAAAAGAGCGTATTTCATACCTTGCCTCACTTTTGTCAAGATTCGTGCCAAGGCACGGTTTTAGATACAATCCTGTATGCGAAATGTTCTCTTGCGACCTTTTATGCGAAAAAACTTAAAATATACCCTTCCCGTCCTGCTTCTTGTAGGCTTGTCTGTGGCGGCGTTTCAAACGGCAACCAACAACCCCACGCGCGACGCCGCAGTGTTGAAGTTGGTGGCAGATGCGCTCAGTCAGGCACACTACCAGCCCAAACCCATAGACGACCAATTGAGTGAGTCCGCGTTCGATGCATTTTTAGAGACCCTGGACGGGGATAAGCGATTTTTTACCCAGAGTGATGTGGAGTCTTTGCGCAAGGATCGTTTGCAATTGGACGATCAAATCCGCGCTGGTTCCGCCGCATTTTTCGACCGCTCTTACGCGCTGTTTGTTCAGCGACTGGACGAAGCCCAAATGCGTTATCGTCGGTTACTCGCAGCACCCATCAGCGCACAAGCAGGGGAGAAGTACCAAACGGACCCGGATAAAAGAACCTTTCCCGTCAATCAGGAAGCCCTAGAGGACCACTGGAGACGGTACCTAGCGTTCCGAGTTGCTGCCCGCATGGTGGATCGTGCCAGCGATGCCGATTCCGGAACCGTACTAACCCCGGGAACAGATGCCTTTGCGGAAGCAGAGGCCAGTGCGCGCAAGAAGGAATTGGAAATGCACGACGAGTGGTTCAACAACCTCAAAGACATGGACCGCGGCGAGTGGTTTGGATTGTACGTCAATTCCTTTGCCTTGGCCTTTGATCCGCACACGGAGTACTTTGCGCCGCGCGCCAAGGAGAATTTTGAAATTGAGATGACCGGTCAGTTGGAAGGTATAGGTGCTCAATTGCAGCTGAAAGGTGAATACGTCACGGTAGCCAGCATCGTTACCGGCAGTGCTTCATGGCGCCAAGGCGAATTGGAAGAAGGGGACAAGTTGTTGAAAGTAGCTCAAGGTTCAGAAGAACCGGTGGACGTAGTGGGCATGGGCATCAACAAGGTGGTCCGCTTGGTTCGCGGAAAGAAAGGTACCGAGGTTCGACTGACCGTTCGCAAAAAGGACGGTTCGACCAAGGTGATCCCTATTGTGCGGGACGTGGTGGAATTGGAGAGCACTTTTGCACGTTCGGCCCAGTTGGGCGAAGACGGTACCACCGGTTACATTCGACTCCCCAAATTCTACGTG
>CAYXHJ010000157.1:0-4480 GCA_964464855.1 uncultured Owenweeksia sp.
GCGTAAGGAATTGTGGCAGTGGGTAGACCTGGTGGCCGTCAGTATTGGTGCCGACCTGGTTCCCGTGGTGGGATTGAATCGTCGGCTGGTACAAATGGGGCTGCACCGCATGAACCACGCCCCAAGGCCCGCGTGGACCACCCTCCTGCGCAGCCGACGCCGCTCCGTGCTCACGTTGGAGGACGTTGGTTTTGGCATTGCGCCGCGCATCAACGCCGCTGGGCGCATGGCCCACGGACATTTGGCGGTGGATCTGCTCACAGCGCCCACCGAAGAGCTGCTGGAGCAGGTGGCGAGCTTGGTGGAGGCCCACAATGAAGACCGCAAATCCACCGACCAAAGCATCTTGGTAGAAGCTTTGGAACAGGTGGAAGCGTTTAACGCCCAAGCCGGCGTCGTGCTTTTTGCGCCCCACTGGCACAAAGGCGTGGTGGGCATAGTGGCCCAACGCGTGGTGGAAGCGGTGTACAAACCAACCGTGGTTTTGACCCAGTCTGGGGCCGTATTGGCCGGCAGCGCCCGCAGCGTGGAAGGATTTGATTTGTACGCGGCATTGTTGGCCTGCAGCGCCCACCTCATCCAATTTGGCGGGCACCGGGCCGCCGCGGGAATGACCCTCAAGCCGGAGGATTTGGACGCTTTCCGGAAGGCGTTCGCGGCGTATTGCCACGAGCAGCT
The DNA here is from genome assembly GCA_964464855.1 of uncultured Owenweeksia sp. GTDB lineage: Bacteria > Bacteroidota > Bacteroidia > Flavobacteriales > Schleiferiaceae > CAMDTE01. The sequence continues at coordinate 679 of CAYXHJ010000157.1, forward strand.
GCGGCCGGAACAGCGTCGGCCCCGCTTGCGCTTGGACGCGGAGGTACGTTTGCACGAATTGACCCCCCGAACGGAACAGATGCTCTCCCGCATGGCCCCATTTGGCGTGCAGAACGAGTCCGTGGTTTGGGGCGTACGCGGGGTTCGGCTGCGGTACGCGCGACCGGTGGGCGCCGACGGCAAACATTTAAAAGCCGTTTTGGAAGATCCAACTACCGGAGCACGGTTGGATTGGATTGGATTTGGCTGGGGGCATTTTTTGGAAGCCGCACAAAATCCAGATCACTTGTTTGACGCTGCTTTTCACTTGGAGCGCAACGAATACCAAGGAACTGTGGCCTTGCAGGGCAAGGGCATTGGACTGCGTTTGCACGCAATGGGTTCGTAGAAGCCGTTCCGTACCTTCGCACCATGGGCAAGGGCAAGCTGAAAAAATTCGCCGAGCTGGAAACCTATCCGTTTGTGGTACAACCCGAACGCGAGGAAGTTTTGGCCGGATTGGACCTCAAGGGAAAGTGGAAATCGGAGTTCTTCCAAAACGACGCACCGTTGGTGTTGGAAATCGGCTGCGGCCGCGGTGAATACACGGTGGCTTTGGCCCGACGGACCCCAGAAGTGAATTATTTGGGCATCGACATCAAGGGCAATCGCCTGGTGCAAGGCGCTCGATTCATTGCGCAGGAAAACCTCACCAATGCCGGCTTTTTGCGCACCCGGGTGGAACTTCTGGACCGCTGTTTTGCCCCGGGTGAAGTGGACGAAATCTGGATCACGTTTCCGGATCCGCAAATCAAACACGGACGCGCCAAACATCGTTTGACGGCCCCGGCATTTTTGCAACGGTACGCCCAGTTTCTCAAGCCCAATGGGGTGGTTCACCTGAAGACGGATTCCGAATTTTTGCACGGCTACACGGTGGGTTTGTGCGAGGCATTGGGGCATCCGGTGGAGGAAGCTTACTACGATTTGGACAAACAGCTAAAAACGAATTTCCCCAACCACTTGCTTTTGGAGGTTAAAACCTACTACGAGCAATTGTTTGCCGGCAAGGGGAAGACCATTACCTATGCGCGTTTTCGTTTGAACTCCCAGACGTTGAACTCCCAGACGTGAGCAAACTGCCAACCGATTTCTACGAACGGGTCTACGCGCTGGTGCGCTGCATACCGGTTGGCCGCGTGACGAACTACGGCGCGCTGGCGCGCGCCTTAGGCGCAGACGGCGCGGCACGTACCGTGGGGTATGCGCTGAACGCCTCCCATTCAGACCCCAGTATCCCGGCGCATCGGGTGGTGAACCGGAACGGTCTCTTGACCGGTAAATTTCATTTCGGGGGGCTTTCTGCGATGCAGCAGCAATTGGAGGCCGAAGGCATTCGGGTGGAAAACGACGCCGTTGTGGATTTTGCCCAACATTATTGGGATCCGTCGGAAATTACCCTAACCGAAACTCCGGCCCGTCCGGCAACCTCAAAAGACCTACACAAGTGAAAAAGTGGATTGCCAAGGCGCTGGTTCAAAAGGCATTGTCCTTACTTCCCGGGGCGCATCGGTGGAACAAGTGGTTTCAGAAATACGTAACCCGCGGGTACTGGTTGACGCCCGAGCTTTTTGCTCGCAAGCGACACCACGCCCAGGAACACTTGGATTCCTACCGTCGCTTTCAAACGGTTTCCGCCGATTCCGTTCCCAAGACCGCGTTGGAAATCGGCACCGGCTGGTACCCCGTGGTGCCCCTGAGTTTGATTGCGGCCGGAGTGGAACGCGTGTACTCGGTAGACATCGTATGGTTGTGCACGAAAAAACAGTTGGAGCGCACGTTGGATCTGTTTTTGCAAGAACCCCAACTGGACGCTGCCGTTCGGAATCGGTTTGCGAGTGTGCGCAGCCGCGTTGGCCAGCAGCCGCTGCACCAAAGTTTGGAAGATTTGGGCATCCATTACTTGATTGGCGACGCCCGTCGCCTGAACTTGCCGAACGACTCGGTGGACCTGATCCACTCCAACAACACCTTTGAACATATTCCAGAACCCATTTTGCAGGGAATTCTTTCTGAATTTGAGCGGGTTTTGCGCCCCGGGGGCGTTCAGACGCATTTTGTGGACCTCACCGATCATTTTGCTCATTTTGACGGTTCCATTACCCCGTACCACTTTTTGCAGTTTTCGGACCGCCTCTGGCGTTGGATCGACAACAGCATCCAGCCCATGAACCGCATGCGTCAATCCGATTACCTGCGGATGTACGAGCGTCTGGCCATTCGGCCCGTGGAGCACACCTGGGAGCCGGGCGACCTTGAAGCCTTGGCTAAAGTCCGTCGGTCCAAACGTTTTGCCGCGTACAGCGCCGAGGACGCCGCCGTAACGCACTGCCGGATTACTTCAACCAAAACCACGGTGGAACCCACAAAAAACAGCAAACGGTGACGCCCGCAGACCTTTGGACGTGGGGGGAATCCCTGCCGCACGCAACCGCTTCCTTTCCGTTTGACGAACACACGTTGGTGCTCAAAATTGCCGGTGAAAAAATGTTCTGCGTGGTGCCCTTGGATCGTTCCGACGACGCACCCCAAATGGTCTTGAAATTTCCCCAAGACCAACTGGAAGAGCTGCGCGCCCAGCACCCGTGCCTCATCCACGCCAGCCACTTCAACAACAGCCACTGGAGTGGGGTGCTGCTGGACGGTTCGGAATCCGTCGGTTTGCTGCAAGACTGGGTTCTGCAATCCTACAACCTGGTGCTGGCCGGGATGCCCAAACGTCGCGCAGCGGAATTGGGTTTGACGCCCTTACCGCGCAGGTACCTCTAGCATCCGTCACGCGGAACAATCCATCGCTCCCCGGGCCAAGAATTCGTACCTTTCCTGTTCCAAACCTCCTCTGTTTCAATGAAAACCCTATTGCGTCTGTTCCTGCAGGGATTGCTGTACCTCGCGCCCATAGCCGGAACCGTTTACGTGCTCTATGCCGCTTTTGGCTTTTTGGACGGTTTGGTGCCTACCCCGTACCCGGGATTGGGTCTCCTGCTGTCTATAGTGACCATAACGGCAGTGGGATTTTTAGGGCAATACCTCCTGCGCCTGCCTTTGGTAGGTTTGGTGGACGACACCCTGGAACGCCTCCCGCTGATCAAATTGATCTACTCGTCCATCAAGGACGTCATGAAGAGTTTCACCGGCCAAAAAAAGGGCTTCAAAAATCCGGTCTTGCTGCATTTGAACCCTGCCACACCCGTTTACCGCATCGGTTTTGTGACCGACGAAGACCTGACGGACCTCATCAGCGGCGACGCATCCCATTTGGTGGCCGTGTATGTTCCGCACAGTTTTGCTATCTCCGGACAGCTCTACGTTGTGGATCCGTCGGTTCTAAAGCCCGTGCGCAGCGGAGGAACGGACGTGATGAAGTACATCCTTGCCGGGGGTATTGCAGGCGGCGGCGACCATGATTCCGAAGAACCCACCACCCCACCATCGAGTGCCTCTTAACCGTGATCCCGGAATGAAAAAACTAATTTTCCTAATCTTCCTGACCACCATTTTGGAACGCGCGGCGGCGCAAGCGCCGGACACTACCGTTGTGCACGCGCTGGTCAATAAGCAGATGACGTGGTACGGCGCGTACACCAGCACCGCCGCATTTCCGCCCTCCGGCACCGGCCAAACGTACGGCCGCATTTGGATGAAATACACCTTGGGCTGTGCCACAGGCGGGTGTTCGGACTGGGACTACACCACCACCGTCCGCGTGCACAAAAACAACAAAGTGTGGGAGTTGGGGCGAGTCATCACCCCCTACGGCAGC
>CAYXHJ010000158.1:0-4471 GCA_964464855.1 uncultured Owenweeksia sp.
CATGTCGATCAGCTTGTCTGTGAAGAAGAGTCGGCTCTCAAACATCTTTTGGTGCACCAATACGGAACCGCGCGCCTGAGTGGCCGTAACGAGGATGATGCTCAAGAGATCCGGTGTAAAACCAGGCCAGGGAGCATCCGAAATCGTCAAGATGCCACCGTCCATAAACGTTTGAATTTCGTAATGGTCCTGAGCAGGGACGAAGATGTCGTCTCCACGTCGTTCCAATTGGATGCCCAGCTTTTGAAAAACGCCTGGAATGACACCCAAGTGGTCAAATCCGGTATTTTTAATGGTGATTTCCGATTGAGTCATGGCAGCCAAACCAATCCAGCTACCGATTTCAATCATGTCGGGCAAACAACGGTGATCGGTGCCTCCCAATTGGTCCACGCCCGTAATGCGCAGCAAGTTGGATCCAATGCCTTCAATTTTGGCGCCCATGCGAACCAGCATGCTGCACAATTGCTGCAAGTACGGTTCGCACGCCGCGTTGTAAATGGTGGTTGTGCCGGTGGACAATGCGGCGGCCATTACTACGTTGGCCGTACCCGTAACGGAAGCCTCCTCCAACAGCATGTAGGCACCCTTTAAGCCGTTAACCGGTTTTTCCACTCCGTAAAAGCTCGATCCGTCTTCGCTTTTGAATTGTGCTCCAAGAGCCATGAGGCCTTGGAAGTGAGTATCCAGCCGACGTCGTCCAATTTTGTCCCCACCGGGTTTGGGAATGTACCCCTTTCCAAATCGGGCGAGTAACGGCCCCACCAACATGATGGAACCGCGCAAAGCGGCGCCTTTCTTTTTGTACGTGTCCGTGAACAAAAAGTCCAAGTCTACTTGGTCGGCCTGAAACGTGTAGTCTCCTGCTCCGTTTTTCGTGATGCGGACGCCAAAATCTCCAAGAATCTCAATCAACTTATTGACGTCGATGATGTCTGGGATGTTCTGTACGCGAACGGGTTCGGCGGTAAGCAGTACAGCGCATAAAATTTGGAGTACCTCGTTTTTAGCTCCTTGTGCTTGGATCTCCCCGCGAAGAGGAATGCCTCCTTCAATTTGAAAACGTGCCATTATTTTTTACGGTTGTAGGGTTTGAAGCCTCCTCCGGATGAGGGAGCATTGCCCGACCGGTTTTTGAAGAATGGCTTTTTGTTGGTCTTTTTCGTTTTGGTGTGCAATGGGGCGTATTTAATTGCGATGCCGTGCTGAATGGTCAGGGCAACATTTTCAACATCGATTTGACCTCCCGATAGCAAGCGAAGTTCCTTGAAAATGACAGCATCATCAACATAATCCTTATTCCAGGTTAAGTACGACCGCTTCATTTGATTGGCAATGTCAAAAATGAGCGCATCGCGCTCTTCGCCTTCGGGCAGTTCCAAAGCTTTTGTTATCATCTCCCGAAGGATGTTTCCGTAGTAGCGATGCGCCGTGCTCTTGACCGGGTAGGGAACAGGCTCCGGGCGTGCAGCACGGGCTTCGGGCAGCGGCGCAGGATAGGGTGAGTCTACGTCCAATTGGAAGTCCGCCAGCAAATGCACGTGGTCCCATAATTTGTGCTGCCAGTCCGGCTGCTCCTTGAGTACAGGCTGCAATTGAGCGATGGATTCTACCACGGCGTGCGCCGCTTGGGTACGCTTTTCGCGATCTTCCAAAGTCCTCAAGTGGTCCACCATAAATTGAATGTGGCGACCGTACTCCGATAACTTGAGCGGTGCGTGGTCCGTGTTGTACGCCAGGGACAGGGTGTCGATCTGTTGTGTGTTGATCATATAAGGCGTTGCAATTTAGCAAACTTCAACAGGAGTTTCTTAATTCCTGCATTGTCGAAATGAACCGTGGCCCTCAGGTCACCGGCTTCACCACTAATTTCAGTGACCGTTCCCGTTCCAAAGCGCTCGTGAAGCACGCGTTCGCCAGAAGTCAAGTCCAGTGGAGCTTGCCCTCCAGACTGTGCGGCGTCCACCGGTTTGAATCGACCAGGAGCGGCCAAGGACAGTGGAGTAGGGGTTGTGGAAGGTTTCGGCGAGACCCCTCGTTTATAATCGTGCGATGTACCGTTGTTTCCACCGGTTCCTTTGGCACGTTGAAACTTCTCACCAGTGCGAATGGCCGGAGACGGCGCATCAAAAGCGTCCAACAAGGATTGAGGGGCTCGGTACGACGGCGCAACAACCGGAATGTGTACGTCCAGGTATTTTTCGTCCAACTCGTCCAAAAAACGACTGGGCTCACAATCCACCAACTTACCCCATCGGAAACGAACGTGGGCATAGGTTAGATATGCAGCGTGCTCCGCGCGGGTCAACGCCACGTAAAAGAGTCGGCGTTCTTCTTCAAGATCCGATCGGCTCTGACTGGCCATCAAGGAGGGGAATAGGGTTTCTTCCATTCCCACCACAAAAACAACGGGAAACTCAAGGCCTTTGGCCAAGTGAATCGTCATGAGCGTGACCTTGGGCTGATCGTCTTCCTTTTTGGTATCAACATCCGTGAGTAGCGCAATATCTTGGGCAAACGCATCCAAGGAAGGATTTCCACCCTCTACTTGCTCTTGTTCTTCAACAAACTCTTGAATTCCGTTCAAAAGTTCCTGCACGTTTTCGTACCGGGAAATGCCTTCCGGAGTTTTGTCCTCTGCTAGGGTACGAACCAAACCGCTGTGCTTGGCGATGTGCTCTACCGCGTCAAAGGCATTCTTCTGACTGGCTACTACGCCAAAACTGCGAATCAAGTCGGCAAAATCAACCAACTTCTGCACGGTGGGACGGTTAATCCCCATTTCTAAAGAGGGCAGCAAGTTCAGAGCCCCCCACAGCGACAATCCTTGTTCCGACGCAACAACAGTCAATCGGGTTAACGTCGTTTCGCCAATTCCTCGGGTGGGTAGATTGATGATTCGCCGCAGAGCCTCCTCATCGTTTGGGTTCAACGCCAGTCGGACGTAGGCCATGACGTCTTTGATTTCCTTGCGCTGGTAAAAGGACGTACCCCCGTAAATGGTGTACGGGATGTTGCGGCGTCGGAAGGCTTCTTCAAACGCACGGCTTTGTGCATTGGTTCGGTACAAAATAGCAAACTGGTCCCAGTTTCGCTGCTCGCGCATGTGCCGGTCCCACATGGTCTGCGCCACGTAATGCGCCTCGTCGGTGTCGCTCATGGCCTTGTGGACCACAATCAAATCACCTTCGGCATTGGCGGTCCAAACGTTTTTCTCCAATTGCTCCTGGTTGTGCGCAATTAGGGAGTTGGCGGCACCAACAATATTCTTGGTAGATCGATAGTTTTGCTCCAACCGAATTTCTGCAGCATCGGGATAATCCGAACGGAAATTCAAGATGTTCCGAATGTTGGCACCGCGGAACGCGTAGATGGACTGTGCATCGTCGCCTACGACGCACAAGTTTTCGTACCGACTGGCCAGCGCTTTAACGATCAAGTACTGGCTGTGGTTGGTATCCTGGTACTCGTCCACCAAAATGTACTTGAAGCGCTCCTGGTATTTGGCCAAGGCCTCTGGAAACCGAATGAACAGTTCGTTGGTCTTAAGGAGTAGGTCATCGAAGTCCATGGCTCCAGCTCGGAAGCATTTTTCCATGTACGCCCGATAGAGTTGTCCCAGTTGTGGAAGTCTGGCAGCGGCATCTTGTTCTTGCAAATCCCCCCGTTGATCGTAGGCCTTTGGGGTAATCAAAGCGTTCTTGTACTGACTGATTCTGCTTGCTACGGTTTTTACCTTGTAGATATCTTTATCTAATTGCGCTTCTTTGATCAATCCGGCCAATACTTTTTGCGCGTCTTCGGTGTCGTAGATGGTAAAATTGGACGGAAACCCGAGCCGACCGGCCTCCGATCTTAGGATGCGCGCAAATACGCTGTGAAAGGTGCCCATCCACAAGGATTTGGCGCTGCTGGCGTCTACCAACTTGGCAATCCGACTTTGCATTTCCCGCGCTGCCTTATTGGTAAAAGTGAGCGCCAAGATGTTGAACGGATCGACCCCCTTTTCCAATAAGTGGGCAATTCGAACCGTGAGGACTCGTGTTTTTCCAGATCCTGCGCCTGCAATCACCATCACCGGACCTTCGGTGTGTTCCACCGCTTCCAATTGAGGTGGATTCAGTCCGGCGCGCAAATCATTCATGGAGTTGTGGAATTTTCGGACCGCGAAGGTACAACAAAGGAACCGCCTCATAATTAATGTCCAATGGTGTTGCCTGTTGAGAAAAAAGTTCTACATTTGCAGTCCCCAAAAAACCGGGGATACGTATTCTATTGAATTAACCTAACCTACGCATCGACAAATGCCAACGATTCAGCAGCTCGTTCGCAAAGGGCGCACCAAATTGGTGGACAAGAGCAAGTCGGCCGCCCTGGACGCTTGCCCCCAACGCCGCGGCGTGTGCACCCGTGTGTACACCACGACGCCCAAGAAGCCGAATTCCGCCATGCGGAAGGTCGCACGTGTGCG
>CAYXHJ010000159.1:0-4465 GCA_964464855.1 uncultured Owenweeksia sp.
GGAAAGAGTGATGGTGGGCAACTCAAAGGAACGCGCGCCCAAGAAGACGGCGGAATTCAGAGAAGCGTCGGACACGTCCGCAATGATCATTTTGATGGTGTACAACTGGCCACATTGCACGCGCGCTTTGGCGGTGAAAACATCGGTAAAACCGCTGTATGAGGTACTGAAGCCTGCTGCTGCGACGTTGTTGTTGAAATACACCGAGTGCGCCACAAAATTGGGGTTGGCTGCTATGCACGTTGCTACCTGACCGCCGCCCGTGGGAGCTCCCCCGTTGATGGTGTTCACCGCTACCGGAACGCTGGTGTTGGGGATGGTGGCGAGGTTGACGGTATCGATAGTATTGACACTGCCGCCGTTGATGCCCTTTCCGATCAAGAAAAACCCAAAAGCATCGTTGAACTGGGTGCAGGTGTAGTTGGCGTATTCGTTGGATGCAAAAACGTAGTCAAATTTGACGGAATCGCCCGGTGCGATGAACGAAAACATGATTTGGGCCTTGTCGTTCAAAGCGGTCTGAGAACTGCCGATGGCGGAGAGGACGGTGAGGAGGTTGGCAGAGTGTGGGGTGCCTGATCCTGCAGAGCCCGTGTGACCGGGAACCACATCCGTCGCGCCCCCCGTAACCATTACAATGCCGCTGTCCAGTCCAAAGTTGGCGTTGTGCGCGGGGAAGGTGAATTTTCCGATTTGCGTGCTGTTTCCCTGATTCAGAAACATGTTGGTAGCCAAATTAATCGGCTGGGGCAACAAAGAGAAATTAGGCCCCACCAATACGTTTTGTGCCAACCACTGTGGGTTGTTCCGCGGAGCTGCGGTGTTGACGCTGATGGTTTGGGCGTGCAGCACGGATGCGGCACCCAGAAATGCAAAAGCCAAAATGCAGGCGATCAGTCGCTTGGAGAACATCTTCCAAATATAGCGAATTCCGCGTGCCTGCGGTACCTTCGCACAAACGCCTGAATCATGGATGTACGCCCTTATTTGAACGAACATTTTGACCGATTTACCGACGAGTTGAAGGAATTGCTTCGGCTGCCGAGCATCAGCGCGGACCCCGCCTATTCGGACGCCGTACACGCCACCGCCCAGGCCGTCTCGGAGCACCTCCACCGAATTGGCTTGAACAACGTGGAAGTTTGCGCTACACCGGGCTACCCCGTGGTTTACGCGGACTACACCGTTGGGCCAGACGCCCCCACCGTCCTGGTGTACGGCCACTACGATGTCCAGCCGGCAGACCCCTTGGAATTGTGGGAGACCCCTCCCTTTGAACCGACGGTACGCACCACCCCCATCCACCCCGACGGTGCTCTTTTTGCGCGTGGGGCGTGTGACGATAAGGGGCAGTTTTTCATGCACGTGAAGGCCATTGAGGCCATGTTGGCTCAGGGGCCGCTGCCGTGCAATGTGAAGTTCATGATTGAAGGCGAAGAAGAGGTGGGATCTGCCAATTTGGCGTGGTTTGTGGAGCGCAACCGCGAACGCTTGGCCTGCGACGTCATCTTTATTTCCGACACCGGCATGCTGGCGCCCGGCATCCCAAGCATCACCACCGGCCTGCGCGGTCTGGCCTACATGGAGGTAGAAGTTACCGGACCCAACTGGGACCTCCACTCCGGTCTGTACGGGGGCGCCGTGGCCAATCCACTCAACTCCCTCGCGCAACTCATTGCCTCCCTGCACGATGCGGACGGAAAAATCACCCTGCCTGGATTTTACGACGACGTGGCGGACCTTCCGGCAGAAACTCGGGCCGACCTGGGCCGCGCTCCTTTTGATTTGGACGCCTACAAAAAGGCGCTGGACCTGACCGATGTGGTGGGCGAAACGGGCTACACTACCTTGGAACGCGCCGGCATTCGACCTACTCTGGACGTCAATGGAATGTGGGGCGGTTATACGGGCGAAGGCGCGAAAACCGTCATCCCTTCCAAGGCTTTTGCCAAAATCTCCATGCGCTTGGTTCCGGACCAAAACCCAGAGAAGATTGCAGAACTGTTCCAAAAGCATTTGGAATCCAACGCTCCAAAAGGTACTACCGTCCGCGTTACGCCGCACCACGGCGGTTGGGCCTACGTGTGCCCGCCGGACCACCCGGGCTACTTGGCCGCACACAAGGCAGTAGCACAAACCTTTGGAAAAGAACCGGTCCCCGTGCGCAGCGGCGGTTCCATTCCCATCGTGGCCTTGTTTGAAAAAGAGCTCAACGCCAAAAGCATCTTGCTGGGCTTTGGGTACGATTCAGACGCCATTCACTCCCCCAACGAGCACTACGGCTTGGCCAACTACCACAAGGGAATCGAAACCATACCGTGGTTTTACACCTACTTTACCCAGGGCTGAGGAAATTTACTACGACCTGCTGAAATCAAGTACTTCACACAAAAAAGGGGCTATCTCGTTATGAGACAGCCCCTTTTTTATAACGTCTAATTAAAATTTATCCTCGCACCGACGGCTGTTGAAATGCCTTGGCGAGTCGGAACGAAACCGCCACCACGTCGCGAACTTCGAGTAAAAGCTGAACCTGCAACATTCCCAGACGACCGCCCACCACTTGGCGTTGCAGCAAATCCACTTGACTTTCGATCATTCTATTGACGTCCGCGAGCAGCATACGTTTCGCGGCGTATGCCTCATCCAGGTTGTTCTTGCCCTGAATGGAAGCTTCAACCTTGTCAAAATAAGGTCCAAGGAGTTTGTTAAACTCCATCAAGGCGTCCAAAAACGATCGATTGGGTATGCTGTGGTGATTCGATAAATGGTAACGTATGGACTCATTGTACTGAGAAGTGCTGCGCTCCATGTCTAAAATCAGGTCGTATAAGGCAAAATACAGAATTCCTAAATCGGTGTTCTCAGGCCCCATTCGACGCACATTCTTTGCCATGCGAAGCATCTGTTTTTCACGATTCGCCTGCCCTACTTTGTTGTTTTTGAAGAGTCGATTGGCAATATCCACGTTCTGACCGACCAAGGCACGGGTACCAACGGACAAAGACTTCTCAACATCCTTCATGGAGTCCAAAACCCAAGAACGAATGGTACTAACCTGAGTGTTACTCTCTTCTTGCGAAAACGTCTCGTTTTGAAGCGCTTCTACCTCACGCTCCTTGTTGAAAACGCGGTGGCTGCGGTACAGAACATAGAGCGTCAAAAGAAAAAGCCCAATGGCAACATAGGGGCCTCCAAAATACATGAGCGCAGCAACCGTCGCCGCAAAAAAGAAGGCAATGAGCGCGGTCATTAACCAACCACCAATGACGGTCAACACCCCGCTGATGCGATAGACAGCCGTATCCCGACCCCACGCGCGGTCCGCTAATGAGGAACCCATGGCCACCATGAAGGTGACGTAGGTAGTGGACAAAGGCAACTTGAGTGAGGTTGCATAAGCAATCAACACCGAGGCAACCAGCAAATTGACCGAGGCTCGAACCAAATCAAAGGCATGACCATCGCCATCCCCAGACTTGCGCTCAAAACGCTTTTCCACAAACGAACGTATGCCGTCCGAATTCAAAACGGCAAACGAACGCGAAACCGCCAAAGAAGCTCCCACAATAGCGCGCGACAGTTGATTTGAAGCAAAGGATTCGGATCCTTCGTCTTGGCTGCTCAAGTTGATTTCAGTTTCGCTGACTTTTCGGGCTTTTGCACTGCGCCAAAGGGTTACAATCATCACAACTCCGCTGGCCAGTAAAATCCAAGTGGGGGTTTGGACTTTCTCGGCCAAATCCCCCATGTAGTAGGAGGCCGGGTCCAATCCGGATGCAGTAAGATTTTCGTATGCCAACCAACCGCCAACGCCCACCCCAATGAAGTTGACCAGGTCATTGCCTGCAAAGGCCATGGACAAGGAAAAGGTACCCAGCAAAACCACAAACCGCAAGGGATTGATCTTCCAGATGACCAAAAGCGCTTGCGAGATAACCGTCAAAGCAAGGAATACTGCCGCGTTGATGGTCCCGTCGTTTTGCTCCAGCCAATGCAGTTGTGCTTCGGTCACAAACGAAGATCCCTCCGCTCCTTTCACCAGCAAAAAGTGAACGATGAACGTGCCCACCAAGCCGCTAAAAACACCCCCAAACAGCTTCAGCGTGTCCTGCAGGCGAAACGTAAACGCCAAACGCCAAATCCATTGAATCACCAAACCGCCAACAAACGACAACAATACCGACGAGAAAATGCTGGAGACAATGGTGGTGGCTTCGTTAAACTTCATGACCTGGTAAATCCCTTCCCAACCCATACCGCGGTGCAACGCTACTTGAAGTGCGACTACTGGACCGGCGCCCAACAACCCAAAAACGAGCGAAACCGTAGTGGACGTCGGCAAACCCTTTCCGTTGAAGAAGTCCAGCAGCAGAACGTCCGTGAACATGACGGCCAAAAAGACCCACATGATGTCCGTAAACGTGAAAAAACTGGGGTCAAAAACCCCTTTGCGGGCCACTTC
>CAYXHJ010000160.1:0-4448 GCA_964464855.1 uncultured Owenweeksia sp.
AGCCGCATCGTTGGACGGAATCTGTGCGAAATAGGAATTTCCACGTGAACCGGGATTGGTAATGTTGGAAATGGTGTTGTTCCGGCAACAACGTTGGTGCACGATGGTGTACCCACCCGTAATGGGCGGGAGACTAAATGTGGTTACGTAATCCGCATACTCGGTGCAGATGTTCGGGGGGGTAGTCAGACACGGGTTCCCCGTGGACGTGCTTACGGAAATCGTTGGACCTTTGGATACGTTGCTCTGAGTGACCAAGGTTCCCGAGGCATTGTATACGGCAATGTTTACACTATTGTCCAGTTGCGTTGCAACGGAACAATCCCGATATACCCGGAGGGTAACCTGGTACTGGTTGTTGCCGACACACGTGTAGGTCAATTCACCGCCAACGAGGTGCGTTGCATGCAGCGACACTGCAGCTACCCACAAGGTTGCAGCGATAACCCATTTAAAGGATGATGGCACCTTATTCAACAACTTTCACCCACAACTTGCCGTCAAAGCGACCGTTGAGGCGGTTGGACTTCACTGCTTCAGCCTCTTCATAAGACTTGAATTTAAGTATGTACACATAGTACATACTGTTTCCTTTGTCTTGGAATAATTCCGAAGGAATCCCCTTGCTCTTTAAACTTCCCTGTAGCTTGGTTGCATTTTCTTTTGTGGAGAAAACGCCAGCAGTCACATAGAATCCAGGAGAGCCCGGTGTTACATTGGCCGCAATATTCTCTGCTTTAAACCCTTCCAAAGCTCCCGATGGTTGAGCAGAGGATGTTGTTGAGGTGGCGTTGGAATTTGATCCAGTACCTTTGGCCGCATTGGCAGCAGCTTGCTTGGCAACGTCAGCAGCGATGGAAGCCTTCTGTTTTTCAAGTTCCGCTTTTTGTGCCGTACGGATTTCGTCGCGGAATTCCTCAAACTTCTCGTTGATGAAATTCTCTTGCTGATCCATTTGCTTCCGTTGAGCGTCTTTGAGGCGCTTTACCTCGGCTTCCAATCGTTCGCCAGCCTTGTTGTTGCCCAACCGGTAAGTCAGCATGAATTCGTGGGTGGTACCCAACGTGGTGGCGTAGGTATTGGTTGAGAAATCGTAGCCATACCCCACAGAAATCAACGGGGTCAGGTGCACACCTGCTTGTGCGGTAACAGCGTAATTGCTCCGGTACATCGCACCTACATAACCAAACTCTTTCATGTTGAAAAGTGCTCCGGCATCTACTTGAGCAGGAATACCCAAACCGACTGCCCGAACCGCAACTAACGGCGTCAAGACCATCTTGCCCTTTTGCCATTCAACGTCGTATTGCGCTTGAGCCGTGTAGTGTCGAACCAATTGGTACTGAACTGGTTGATCGTAATTTTTGCTGTACGAAATGGCGGGAGCAAGCAACTGCGGAGCTGAAATACCCAAGCCAAAACCACTTGCTTGTAAATGAATGCCGGCGTTTAGGTCCAAGCTTCCACCGTTGTTTGCGGGAATCAAATAGGGATCATCCGCATTTTTAACACGGATGCTGGCCATGTCCAAAGAATTGCTCACGTAGCCCAAGCCCAAACCAAAAGACAACGAGGTATTGTCCGCCAATTGCACGTGGTAGGCGTAATTCCCGTAAATCGCAGAACGGTGAACAATGTCGGTAACGTCGTTGTAGGCGTAGAGGCCAAAACCAACTTTTTCTTTGTTCAATGCGCTGTTAAACGCCAACATGCTGGTTTCTGGAGCACCTTCTACCCCCATCCACTGTTGACGATGAGCAGTGGTCAAGGCTGCGCCATCCTTAGCGCCGGAACGAGCGGGGTTGGTAATTTGTGGAGCAAAAAAGCTCAAAGAATAAAGGGGCAATTGCTGGGCGCTGGCGGATGCCATTCCCCCGAGAACTAAAGCTGTGATGAATTTCGTTTTCATACCGATAATGGTCTTGATTCTGTGAGGAGGGGTATTAACGTACTAAAGTAACGGCGCCGCGGTACCGGATTTCAGCTCCTTTGTTGAGGATGATGTAGTAAGTGCCGTTGGGCAGCGGATCACCCGCGTTGTTGGTACCGGTCCACCCGTTGACGTAGCGGGTGTCTTTGTACACCGTAGCTCCCCACCGGTTTAATATGGTTATACCGCAGGAATCCAAACGTACCACTTCCGACAAGTCCAAGAAATCATTTTTGCCGTCTCCATTGGGACTGATGAAGTTTTGCACGTTCGAGAGGTCTACCAACAAAGAGGCCGGATCAAACTGGACCACCATGAGCGTGTCGCGATCAAAGCAACCTTCTGCCGAGAGGACGTCTACGTAGTAGTAGGTGGTGTCTTGAGTAGGTTGGGTTTGCGCATTGGGGTTGTACGGATCGGAGAAGTACACCGGTTTGTCCGCATACCAATAGTACAGAACGCCACCAGTCGCATTGAGTTGAACAACTTCTCCCGGCATGACGATCTGATCCGGTCCTGCATTCGCGTTGACGGTAAACAACTTAACCAAAACGGTGTCGTAAGCCAAACAACCGTTCGGTCCTGTGGCCTCAACCACATACTTGCCCGGAGTTTTGGTAAAAAACGATGTATTGGTTCCACCTACCAGGTTCCAACTGTAGCTGAGGGCATTGCCGATTACCGCGAGTTGAGTAGAATCGCCAAAACAGATAAAGGTGGAATCAGCGGGAACGGTTGCCACGGTTGGGAACGGAACCACGGTGACCTGTACAGCAGCACTGGTGTAGTCACACGCCTCCCCTTGAACGATTAGTCTGTATTGAGCATTTCCGGGTACAACCTTTGTAGATGCCGTAAAGGTGGCCAAGGTATCGTTTGGTACATTTTGCCAGTTACCCGTAACTGGATAACGTACTTGCCACTGGTACTTCCATATACCCGGATTCGACTGAACGTTGGCAGAAAGCAACGTGCTGTCGTTCGGGCAAATGCTCAAGCTCGGAGCGCCTTGACCGGGCCAGGGTTTGTTAACGATGAAGACGTCCGGAATGGTATCTACAAACAACCAAACGTAGCCGGAGGTATCCGGGCACCCCCCGGGATTCCAGGTAGTAACCAGTCGATATGCTCCAGACTTCGCGGTTTTATAACCTACTTGCGTTGCACCAGAAATGGCGCGTGGAAAAGCTTGGTTGAATAAACCAATAGAATCGCGAATCCACTGATAGCCAATAGTCGTCATGGGCATCGACGGAATGGGGCCGGTTAGGGTAATGGTATCGGTCTCGCAAAACGCAATGGAATCGATGGTTGTATTCTTATCCCGAATAACGAGTGACGGGACGTTGGAATGGGAAATATCCGTAACTGGAGAAAACTGGTTGACAATGGTGTCCTTACTGGTGGCAAAGCATGCCCCGTTACTCACTTTAACCGAGTAAACTCCGGACTGGAATACCTTCAGGGAGGCTTGTGTTTTACCAGCAATTGGGTTGCCGCTTTCCAGCCATTGGTAACTGGCTAAGCCCGGGGTAGCGTTCAAAACGGCGGTGTCCCCATCGCAAAAACCCCAGTCGTTTGGTAGGGCCGTGTGCCGGTTTACGAACGCGTTGGCAATGGTCGTTATGCTGCCTGTTGGCGACACGTTTACGGCCATTACGATGGTGTCTGAAAATGCAACGGGATTGGTGCCGCGCACGCGCAACGAGTAAAAGTTGTTGTTCACAATCGACTTGGGCACAACCACTTTAAACAATTTCGCACCGGCGCCAATGGTGTCCATTACCGTTCCGGTGGTGGTTGGCGACCAACCCACAATGGGAAGAACAATGGGCGAAGCAAACGATACCGCCGGAGGTAATCCCTGAGCTATTTGTACTACGAATTTGTTGCCAATGCCAAAGCCGGGAGCGCCCACAGTCATTGCAACGGTGAGGGTATCACCGGTACACTTGGATAGGTTTGGCACCTGTTGTAGGGCTAGCGATTGTCCGAAAACAGATGGCGAAAGGGTCAAGCCCATCGCTGCGACCCACCAGCGCGTCCCGGACAGGGACGAAAGAAGAAATTGCTTCATTTAACAAAATTACGTCAGAACCCGCGAAATTCTTGGAAAAACGCGCTAAGTCCACTTTTGAAAGAGGGAACGATACGTTCAAGGTTTAATGCGGGTGTACTTTTGTACCCATGAAAGCATTTCATGTTGAATTATTGGAAACAAGCCGCGGATTATTGGCTGAAAAAGGGCTGGACGCTTTGCCGGAGGTTTGCGCATTGTTAAAATCCGAAGCCCCTCGTTACGACTGGGTTGGATTCTATTGGATGAACGACGCGACCCAACATCTGGAGTTAGGTGCTTTTGCAGGAGCTCCAACGGACCATGTGCGAATTCCTTATGGAACGGGAATCTGCGGCCAAGTTGCGGTGAGCGGGACCCTGTTGAATGTGGATGATGTGTCTGCCTCGGACAACTACTTGGCATGCAGTCTAGAGACGAAGTCCGAGCTTGTGGTCCCGA
>CAYXHJ010000161.1:0-4143 GCA_964464855.1 uncultured Owenweeksia sp.
CTACCGCGGCACCTACTTGTGGGAGGGTCCGTGGGTAGGACCGCGCAAAAACCTAGCTTTTTCCGGCCGGGTTACCCACCAACGCGCCAACGGATACGTGGATCGGTCCGGCATGGAACTGCACAGTGCGGTACTCAACGGAATGTGGCGGTACGGCGCAACTGCGGGCAGCGCGGCCAACGCAGCAACCGGCCCGCAAGGCAGCCTCCGGTTCTTTTACACCGACGGGCAAGAACGCACCCAACAAGCCTGGTACGGCATCCCAGAAGCCAAATACCGCGGGGACTCAGCGGGCGTAGAGGCCTACATTGCGCGCAACTACCTGAGCGAGGAAGACGCCAACCATTTGCGCACCTCCGGCAACCGCACCTACAACGCCTACACCTACCCCAACGAAATCGATCGGTACCGGCAGACGCACTACCAGCTGCAGTGGAACCACCGGATCAACGCGTCAACTCGCGTCAATGCCAACCTCTTTGCGGTTCGGGGTCGGGGCTATTTTGAGCAATTCAAGCGCGGTGAGTCCTTTGCGGATTACGGCCTGCCCAATCCCGTGGTGGGCTCCGACACGCTGGAATCCACTGATTTGGTTCGACGCCGCTGGCTGAGCAACCGCCTGGTAGGCAGCAACGGGAACCTGATCACCACCCTGGGCGCACAACAACTTACTGTGGGCTACAACGTGTACTCCTACGTGGGCGATCACTTCGGCACCTTGCCCTGGATGGGCCAAGCCGCTGGCAGTTGGGCCGACGACGGTCCTTTTACCGGAAACGGCTGGTTTGACCAAGCCGTGGAGCGTCGGTACTACGACGACCGCAGCACCAAGAACGAAGGGAGCGCCTTTGCTCGATTGGAAGGTTCGTTGGGTGCATTTGGACACGGCTACACAGACCTGCAAATCCGACGGGTGGCGTATCGGTACAACGGGGAAGGGCAATCCGGTCTGTTCCAACGCGTGTTTTTCAATCCTAAGATGGGATGGAGCCGCGGCAATGTGCGCCGCGGACTGGTGTATGCTTCCGTGGCCGCTGCACACCGCGAACCCATTCGCGCGGATTTCATTGACGCCTTGGGCGGAACCGCTCCCCTGCCCGAACAACTCGTGAACGGCGAAATGGGCTACCGAATCCAAAACATTCGGTGGTCTCTGGAAGCCAATGCATACGCCATGGAATACCGAAATCAATTGGTGCCCACGGGTGCCTTGAACGACGTGGGTGCCGCGCTTCGCGTCAACGTGCCCGTTTCGTGGCGCCGCGGTCTAGAATTGGACGGTTCCTTGCGCTTGGGCGCCAAAAATTCGCTGCAAGCCTCAGCGGCCTTCAGCGATAACCGCATTGCGGAATTTACCGAAGTGCTTTACGACTACGCCGCCGATCCCGTAGAAACGGTTACCGTCGTGTACCGCAACACCCCCATTGCCTTGTCGCCCAACTGGGTGGGTGCGTTGCATTGGAACCACGACCGGAAGAACGACACGTTCCGGGTTTCCCTCCGGTCGGTGGGAAGGCAGTATTTGGACAACACGGGCGCCGTGGAACGTTCGTTGGACGGATACGCCACGTTGGATTTGCGTTGGATTCGAACGTTTGCAGCGGGTGAGTTCCAGTTGGACGTGATCAACGCCACAAACACCATGTATGCGCCGAACGGGTATACGTGGGGCCACCCGCACGCACGGGATCGCACTTCGGAAAATTTTGTCTTCCCCATGGCGGGAACGCAACTCATGGCCACCGTCCGGTTTCGATTGGACCAGTAACGCAGATCGGGGGGCGCACCGCGCGCCCCAACCGGCGGGTTAGGCCCGCGCGGCCCGCAGGGCCGCGCGGGCTGCCTCTACGTCTCTTGCAATCTGCGCCTGGAGCGCCTCTGTGTCCGGAAAACGGAACTCGTCGCGCAGTCGGGCCATAAAATGCACCCGAAGAGCCTGACCGTACAAATCTGCTATGCCGGGCTCCAGTACATGCGCCTCCAACTTCCGTGTGCTGCCATCCACCGTGGGGCGAACGCCCAAATTGGCTACCGCAGACAATCGCTCCCCCCGAAACTGGGGCGCGAGTCGCTCTACCCACACCGCATACACGCCGTCTTTGGGCAAAAGCTTGTCTGGGTCAATGTTCCCAACATTGGCTGTAGGAAAGCCCAAACCGCGTCCAATCCGAGCACCGGACTCCACGGTGCCCGTGCAAAAGTAGGGACGCGTCAGCCACTCGGCCGCCCGATCCACCGCCCCGACCAGCAGTTCCGTGCGAATTTTGGTGCTGGAAACGCGCACCGCGTCCACGTCGTGCGGAGGAATTTCTTCTACTTCGAAACCGTAGACCGGTCCAAATTCTTGGAGGTGGGCAAAGGTCCCCTCCCGGTTGCGGCCAAAATGGTGGTCGTAGCCAATGACCAGGCGGCGGACGTCCAAGTGCTGCACCAAGCCGCGTCGGACAAAATCCAAAGACGACCAGGCGGCAAATTCCGGAGTAAAGGGCTGAACCACCAGGTGATCCAAACCGGCCTCCGCCAATAATTCTGCACGCTCTTCCAACGTGGTCAGAAGCTGCAACGGATACTCCGGGTGGATGACTTTTCGCGGGTGTGGATCAAAGGTGACCACCACGGAGGCACCGCCTAAGGAGGTCGCCACCTCCTGCAGCCGACGAAGAATAGTACGGTGTCCCGCGTGCACGCCGTCGAATGTTCCGGTGGTGACCGCAGTTGGTCCGACGGGCACAAAGGCCTCCATGCCCAAGGTTCGTTTCACGGGGCAAAGATAGTTTTGGTTGTACCTTGGCGGCATGGGAAATTTGCTTCGCTTTGTAGGGTTTTCGTTCAACGCCCACAACTGGAAATGGTTGATTTTTGGAGCGATCTTGACGCTCACCCACTTGCTTCTAGCCATCCCGTTCGTGGGGTTCCTGGTGCTGTGGTTGGTGATGCCGTGGTTGCAACTGGGCGCAGCAACCTTCCTGCATCGGTCTGGATTGGACCGCAGTAGTGACGAGACTGGTGAAAATGCCTTGGGGCAATCTGCGCCTTTTTCGGATTTTTTCGCCGGCATCCACAAAGCTCCGGGGCTGATTGGATTGGCCACGATCAACGGCCTGGTTTTGTTGGGGTTCCTTTCGGTACAAATGACCTTGTTTTTCCAGGACCCCGCCCTGCGCGACGCTTTTATGGAGCTGGTGGGGATGCAAGAGACCTACGTTTTGATGAGTCCGGAGGAACAAACAAAGGTGATCGAAGAATTGGGCATTATGGAGTTGATGGCGGGCCACATCTACGAAATGTTGGCCCTCATTCTATTGGCATTGGTTTGGTTGGGAATGGCGTTCACCGCTCCGTACCGATTGGCCTTGGAGGGACACGGCGTTTGGCAATC
The DNA here is from genome assembly GCA_964464855.1 of uncultured Owenweeksia sp. Taxonomy (GTDB): domain Bacteria; phylum Bacteroidota; class Bacteroidia; order Flavobacteriales; family Schleiferiaceae; genus CAMDTE01. The sequence goes on from CAYXHJ010000161.1 coordinate 3,380, forward strand.
TTTGGTCCTGTCGATTAAGGATGGCGCCAGCCATTGGTGGCTGCCTTTGGTGGTGGCTGCTCGCGAAATCGTTGTTCTCATGGGCATGGTATCTGGCTTTTTCCTGCTCCCCGTGCTCTTGCCGCTGGTCTTGATTTTCAGCTTCGGTATTTATAAGCGAATTTCCAACGTGCCTCGCCAGAACGGGTTAGCACAATTCTGAATTCTGTCGTACCTTTGCACCCGAATTAAAGCAACATTCCATGTCCTCGATTAAAGGCCAAATTGCACAGGTAATCGGACCGGTTGTAGACGTTTATTTCCCGAACGCCACAGCTCTTCCTAAGATTTATGAAGCCTTGGTGGTCACCCGCCCCAACGGCCAGCAAGTCATTATGGAAACCCAACAGCACATCGGTGAAGACACCGTTCGTGCCATTTCCATGGACTCTACCGACGGTTTTACCCGCGGCCAGGAGGTTGTTGCGGTTGGCTCTTCGATCCAAATGCCGATTGGCGAACAAATCAAAGGCCGCGTGTTCAACGTTGTGGGTGAAGACATCGACGGATTGGGTCGCATCGACCGCACCGAAGGCAAGTCCATCCACCGCGAGGCTCCAAAGTTTGAAGACTTGTCCACGGCAACGGAAGTTTTGTTGACCGGTATCAAAGTTATCGACCTGATTGAGCCCTACGCTAAGGGAGGTAAGATTGGTTTGTTCGGTGGTGCCGGTGTAGGTAAAACCGTATTGATTCAGGAATTGATCAACAACATTGCCAAGGGC
>CAYXHJ010000161.1:4153-4430 GCA_964464855.1 uncultured Owenweeksia sp.
TGGTGAGCGCACCCGCGAAGGAAACGACCTGTTGCGCGAAATGATTGAAGCCGGCATCATCCGCTACGGAGAGGAGTTCAAGCACTCCATGGAAGAAGGCGGATGGGACTTGAGCAAAGTGGATTTGAAAGAGCTGGAGGAGTCCAAAGCGACCTTCGTATTTGGTCAGATGAACGAGCCTCCTGGAGCGCGTGCGCGTGTGGCTTTGTCCGGTTTGACCATGGCAGAATACTACCGCGACGGCGACGGTGCTGGTCACGGTCAAGACATTCTTTTC
>CAYXHJ010000162.1:0-792 GCA_964464855.1 uncultured Owenweeksia sp.
ACTTCAAAAGGCGCTCGCCAACACCCAGCCGCACGAATGGCCTCAATGGGTGGCGCAAAACAGCCGCGCACTGCTCGTCCTTCCGGAGGCTGCCCGCACACACCCCGAGGTGGTAGCCCTCCAAAATCAAAACGACTGGTTGCATACGGACCTCACCAACGACGACCTCCCTTTTTAATCAAACGCCCATGAATCCGATCCTTCCCAACCAAAAACCGCTGCACTGGTACCCCGGAAGCGCTGCACTGAATCAACTGGAGTTCCTCGACTTTTTGGAACGTCAGTATCCCGGCAAATGGCACTACACGGACTGTGCGCCTTTCGATTGGAGTCCCAATCCCGGACACGTGCAATACATCCACAACACCTTTGGTCGCGAATTCGACTGGAACGAAATCGAGCTGCCCACCGCCTTTGCGGGTAAGCGCGTGTCCACCTTGGTGGTTTCGCGCCATTCGGGCCTCAAGTCCATCGACGAAGTGCAAAAATCGGGCTTACTCCGCATCGCACAGCCCCGAACCTTCCTGTACACCGACGGCAGCACCTTGGAGACGCTTTCTTCCCCCGCCTACCGCGATGCATTCAACGATAACCACTATTTTTTCAGTCACCAAATCAACCTCCCGCAATGGGGCCGAACCTACAACGTCTACCTACGCCATGCTCGAAGCGTTGATCACGCCTGAGCGAATCATAGGGCTGAGTTTAGCCTTACTGGGCCTTGCCTACGCGGGAACGGAGAGTCGGTACAACCCCTTGTTTCAGGCCTACCTACTCTTCGAAAATCTTCGC
>CAYXHJ010000162.1:838-1297 GCA_964464855.1 uncultured Owenweeksia sp.
GGGTAAGACCAAAAAGAAACCGAAAATCCGATGGGACGAGTACAAGAGCTCCAATTACGCGCAGTATTTCCCTAACAATCGTGAAATCGTGCTGTTCCGTGCAAAAAACAAGATGCGTTTTGCCCTATTGGACAGCGTCATCCACGAGTACAGCCACCACATGCTTCATGAATCCTGCGGAGCATGGGACTACAATAAAATCGCACAAACGTATTCATACGAAAACCACCCTTGGGAAGTTCAAGCACGCACCCTAGGAAGCGCCTACCGGGCGGATTGCCTGAGGTATGTGTTGTACCGGAGTGGGGCGGTGTCTAAGCACCATGCTTAAGGGTCAACTATCCCTAAAACCCCACCCACAAAGCAAAGTACACGTACGCTCCTCGGCGGGTGTACGCCACATAACAGGATTTGGCACGGGGATCCACCATCAACGCGTGGTGCGGTTTGGACGTGCGC
>CAYXHJ010000162.1:1307-4425 GCA_964464855.1 uncultured Owenweeksia sp.
GACATTGATTGGTGGCGACGGATTCGCTAATGACAACAAACGTTTTCACGGCAGCCGGTTCGGAGTCTTTTAATTCGTCGTTCAACGCAATGCCCGTTTCGTCGCCCTCCGTCGGCAAGTAGAAATAGGCCGCGTTTTCTCCAATGCTGATCTGCTTCCCGGAACGCTTCCAGTAGCTTTTCATGCGCGCCTCAAATCGGTTGTGGTGCGCTTCGTCGTCCTTGGCCATGGTTTGGGAATGTGCGAGCACAAAGGGGTAAAACCCCTCTTCCAAAACCAATGGTTTCGCTTTTTTGCTTGAACGGTACTCGTTGATGACCTTTAAAAACTCCTGGTTCAGCAGATCAGCGTCAGGGGCAGTGTTTTGCGCACTCAAGTGGGCGGTAGAGGTAGCAACCAACGCCATCAAGGCAAATTGCAAAACAAAATGGACTCGCAATATCTTCAATTTGAAAGGCTTCATATTCTATTCAACGAACGTACACCCCATTCATTGTGCGTCAACCCTTCGAAAGATCCACCCGCTTCACCCGTCCCGAGTGCGGTTCCACGCGAACCCATTCCACTTCGCGTTCGTCGGATTTGCCCTGCTGCAGCCGAACAAAGCCGTTCCATTCGGTGCGCGGTTGCCGGATTTCCACCACCCCCTGCGGACTGAGGGACCAGGTGTACTCGGTGCTCCAATTCACCGTGGCGTATTGGTCCATGGGCACGTTCCTGCGCTGAAATTCGCGCTGCACAAACGGGGGAAACTCCGAAATCTGCTCAAATTGCTCTTGGCTGGTGGACTCGTCCCATTCCAAGGCCAAGTGCCAACCGTCCGGACGCAAAACAAAGCCCCGCAGGGCTTCGCGGGAGCCCCCGTTGCCGCCGTGGTTGGCGTAAAAGACCACAAAATCACCGCGCGGGCCGGATTCCACCACCACGTATGAGGGGTCGCCCCAAGATCCTTCCAGCTCCACCGACGGCACCACGGCACCCATTTTCAGGCCCTGTTCGGTTTGTTCCACCACGCAAAAGCCCTCGGAGGTGCCGCAGCAGTGGCCCGTGTTGACTTCCGGACCCCGCTCGCACAGAGCCACCACCCAGCGTCCTTCCCCGGCCAGCGGCCAAGCGCGAAAGGCCTCCCAGCGGGAGGTGGCGTGCATCAAGTCTTTTGTAAAGCGACGCGCAAAGCCGCGCTCAGCCGCCGCCACCGCCCGCTTCGTGCCCGGATTCCACTCGTTTTTATTGCCCGGTAGCGAGTCCGGCGTCCACTGGGTGTTGCCACCGGCAGCGAAAACCGCTGCGGAATCTGCGCGGGCCGCCGCAAGGGAGTCTGCCCGTTGGGCGTCCTCAGCCTCGGCGCGCTCCCCGCCCAAAAAACCCCACTCGCCCGTGCAGGCCGTTTGGAAGAATACGAGAAGGGAAAGGACGGTAAGCGCGGGAAGGGCACCCCGCACAAAACGTTTGAACTTATGAAGCCGCATGTTATTCGTTGGTTTTGACGTGCACGGCCCACGAGGCAGCTGCCACGCGTTTGATACCGCCGTTGGGGCCTTGAATGCAAAACGCCAGCGGCTGCTCCACCAAGCCCTCCAGAGCCGTTCGAACCTTTCGGTTCACTTTGGAGACCGTTTGCGAACGGTCGCCGTCCGTATCGAACACCAGTTTTCGGATGACGCGCTCCGCCACCGCCCGGGGAGACTCCCGGTCGTCGGAACTGCCAGTGTAAAAACGGAGATACAGCGCCACCAGCTCCTCCGTGCGGTCCGGCAGGTGAGAGAAGACAATTCCCTCCGGGTGGAGCAGAAAAAACTGATACAGGGCGCGCTCTTTGGGCGCCAAGGAAAGCTCGCGGCCGGACGGCTGGAGGACCAAGCGGTACCCAACGTCCAACCGCACGTGGTGTTCGGGCATAAGTGCAGGTTGGTGGTTCATCGAAATTAGTTCTCTTTTCCCGGATGCGCCGGGTCTGTGCCGCAATTTTTTAAGGCATCGCGCAGGGGGCTGTCTTCCGGCAGACGGAGCCCTTGAAATCCCGGCAAGGAGTGCGCCTCGCGCAGGGCCTCTGCCAACATGGGCGCGGTAAACAGCGTGGATCCCGCTTCTTCTCCCGCCTCCCAAACTTCAATTTGGGCGTGCACGTTCCGGCCGCGGTTGGACTTCAAAACGTCGGATGCCGCAGCAAGGGCCGTACCCACGGCGTCGTACAGTACGCCGTTTCCGTTTGGCACGACGTCGGATAAATCCGGAATGCTAAGAGGCGTCACCTGAAACGGCATTTGGTGCGCAAACACCCACTGTGCCGTGCTTCCGTACACCAATAGACTGAGGTACAAGTAGTGGGGATGTCCGTTCTGTTCTTTCAGTGCATCCAGTCGTTTGTTGAGCTGTTCTTGTAATGCGTGGGGGCCACTCAATTGCTCCACGGACGGCACCACCAGGTACACAAATCGAAAGGAGTAGGGCCATTCCGGTTTGGAATTGGCGGGCAACTGGGGAGCGGGAAAATTTCTTTTCATGGGGATTCGATGGCAAAGTTGGGCCGTCGATTTTGCTGCCTCCGCATATCGACAACCTTGTTTTTCTTTGCAACCAAACCGTTTCAAGCAGTTGATTTTGTGTGCGTTGGCGCGGGCATGCGCATCCACAAGAGCGAACGCGCTCGCGGGTGCGCGCGAGGTGCGTCGAACGCGCGCCAAAAACCGGGAACCGCTTCGCGCTCCTTTGTTTTGGTGCCCTCTAGCCTTAATTTGCGGCACCTGCAGCGCCTCCCCGCACGGTTTGAGAACCGTCCGGAAGAGGATTGAAATGGGGCAAAAACCGGCCGAAATACCGTCAATTTGGCACAATAAATCAACCCCGATAGACAACATAACAAGCCCAATAGGCAATATATCAACCCGAATAGACAATAAATCAACCCGAACAGACAATATGTTGACCAGATTGGGTTGGCCAACCGCACTCCACTGCTCAAGTCGGGATGGAGCTACGCACGGCCGCAGTTTGCCTACCGATTGCAAAAAAATGTAAATTGCTCCCATTCAAACGAATACCTCCATGGCACCCTTCCTTCTCGTCTTCGTCTTGCCCGTATTTCTGGCCGCCGGATTGATTTGGGGCGGCTGGTGGG
>CAYXHJ010000163.1:0-1573 GCA_964464855.1 uncultured Owenweeksia sp.
ACGCCACCAAAACATGCTCAATGGGTGTGCCGGGTTCACGTTCAACAGAATCCAAAACCGGTCTAGAAAAGAATGGATTTAAGGGATCCAAAAGGAATAGGGAGCGCACCCGGCTGGGGCCGGCGCGCTCCGCGAGCGTCAGTGCTACCAAGCCGCCGTACGAATGTCCCGCTAATCGAAATCGACGAATTCCAACGTGCTTGAGTAAATCAAGGAGTCGATCGGCTTGATCCGCCGGCATAAGTGCCGTATCCGCCCCATTACTTTGCCCAAAAAAGAGCATGTCTGGAATTATAATGAAGGAGGAGTCTGCTAATGCCAAGGCCTGCGGCTCCCATTGTGCGGCAGGAAATGGGCCAAATCCGTGAACCAAAACAACGGTGTCCGGCCCTTGACCGAGGGTCCGGTAATACAAAGTATCCGTTCCTTGAACATACGCATACCGGTGGGAACCTGCCCAATCGTAAACTCCTTCCGTAGAACGGGTGACAGCCTCCTTGGGTTGGCAGGCCAAAACCAACCCGGCAATCAAGGTCATCAATACGGGGTATGACTTAAACATCGATCATTTTTTGATGGGTACGGAAAGGTACACCCTTCCCGGCAAGAATGCCTCGTTTTTGCGCCGCGAGAACAGCCCTACCTTTGCTGCATGGACTACCGATTCTCCTTAGGTCAATCAAACGACACCATTGTTGCTGTTGCTACTGCTGTGGGACAAGGGGCTTTAGCGGTACTTCGCGTGAGCGGTCCCAAGGCTTGGGAAACGGTAGACACCTGTTTTCAAACAGTAGGTACAACCCCCTGGTTACAACGCACCCCGCGTACAGCTGTTCTAGGTACTTTTTCAGGACCCGACGGATCTTTGTTGGACGAGGTTGTGGCATTGGGATTTCGCGCTCCGGCTTCATTCACCGGCGAAGACAGTGTTGAGTTGAGTTTTCACGGTTCTCCGTACATCGCGCGTACGGCATTAAGCAGCCTAATCGCCGCCGGAGCTCGTTTAGCAGAGCCCGGGGAATTCACACGTCGAGCGTTTTTAAACGGCAAAATGGACTTGAGTCAGGCGGAGGCCGTTGGGGATCTAATAGCCTCGGAAAGTGCTGCAGGCCATGCTGTTGCCTTTCGTCAATTGAAAGGATCTGTCAGTAAACGAATGGACGAACTCCGAACGGAATTGATTGATACCACCGCTCTGTTGGAATTGGAGCTTGACTTTTCCGAGGAAGATGTTGAGTTTGCGTCTCGCGATCGATTAATGGCGCTGCTGTCCGATTTGCAGTCCGAAGTGGCTCAGCTTTTGGACACCTTTGTTTTGGGCCAAGCGTTAAAAGAAGGCGTCCCTACAGCCCTACTGGGCGCCCCCAACGCGGGCAAGAGCACGTTGTTAAACGCGCTCCTCCGAGAAGAACGGGCCCTGGTCAGCGCCATTCCGGGTACCACTCGGGATACGGTTGAAGAACGCTTCACCGCGGGTGGAATTTTATTTCGACTGGTAGACACTGCAGGCATTCGGGAAACCGACGAAACGGTGGAGCGCCTGGGTATAGAACGATCCCAGGAGGCCGCCCGA
>CAYXHJ010000163.1:1583-2313 GCA_964464855.1 uncultured Owenweeksia sp.
CAGCTATTGGTGGTGGATTCAGCCGTCTGGAACGTCGATCCGCAACCCACTTTGGACCTGTGGGATCAATTGGCAACCTGGAACCCCAGTAGCCATCGATTGTTGGTTTTTAACAAGGCAGACCAAACAAAGCCGCTCGATACTCCAATAGATTCACTGGTTTTGTCTGCCGCAACCGGATACGGTGTTGCTGAGTTGGAAAAAGCACTGGCGAACTGGGTGACGCTTAACCCCGCTTACGGCGCCGATACGGTAGTTTCGCATGCCCGTCACGCCGCGGCCCTGCGGGCCGCCGCGGACAGCCTTTCCCAAGCCGAATCCGCCTTGCGCAACGGCCTCAGTGGAGAACTCGTGGCGATTGACTTGCGCGACGCGCTTCGGCACATCGGCTCCATCACCGGGCAAGTGGTGGCGGACGACCTCCTCTCTTCCATTTTCAGCCGGTTTTGTATCGGAAAGTAGTATTTCACTATTTGATTCGCTCATCCCTATTTGGAACGTTATATTCGCCATTACTTGAAAAAACTTGGATTATGAAGAAAAAGCTTGCCGTCCTTTGCCCGGCCCTATTTTTCTTAGGCTTTTTATCCCAATTGAATGCTCAGGTAGGCATTGGAACCACCAGTCCCAACGGATCCGCTCGCCTTCAAGTTGACGCCAGTACCTCTACCAACGCCAAAGGATTTTTACCACCGCGCGTAACTTTAACAAGTGGCACTGATAATACAAC
>CAYXHJ010000163.1:2323-4418 GCA_964464855.1 uncultured Owenweeksia sp.
AATGCCATCTCCTCCCCCGCGGCCGGGCTCATGGTGTACCAAACCGACGGCACGAAAGGATTGTATTACTACGACGGAAGCGCTTGGATTTACGTCATCAATTCAACCGGAAGTACCGTAGCCGTAGCGAACGGAGGCACCGGGAGCAGCGGGTCTACAGGCACGGGGGATGTTGTTCTTCAAAATGCACCAACCTTAAATTCATTGACTATTTCCAGCGGAAGCGATCAGTATCCCAATTCCCTCTTCATCCTGCCCACCAGCCACGCCACCAGCAAACGAGCTTCAATTCGCTTGGACGAATGGTTGATGTACCAAGATTTAGGTGCGAACGGAACGAAAAATTTCACCATTACCGAACGGAACGGCGGATTGTTCACGTCCCGACTGTTCATCGATGTAGGTGGCAAGGTAGGCATCGGCACCACCGCCCCGAATGCCAAATTGGACCTTCGGACCAGCCCTACCAGTACCTCCAACCCAGGCGAAGGCTACCTAGGCTTGGGTACAACGACTACAGCCGCCGGCACGGCCGGTGCGGGCGCTCTTCGCTACAACACCTCCGGCACCTTGGAATACAGCAACGGAACGTCTTGGGTTGCCTTGACTACCCCCAGTTTTGGCGATGTGAAAACAGGCATTCAAACCGCCGATCACAGCGGATGGGTAAAGCTGGACGGAAGGGCCAAATCCACGCTGACGGCTTCGCAACAAACACAAGCAACCGCTTTGGGCATTGGTAGCAATCTACCCAATGCCACCGATGCATATTTGGTGCAAAACGGCTCCACCTTAGGCAGTGTTTCCGGCAGCAACGAGCGCACCCTATCCCAAGCAAATTTGCCATCGTATAATTTGCCATCTGCAACGACTTCATCATCCGGCAGCCACACCCACTGGGTGGATCCCAGCCCGGTGAATACCAGCACCAACGGAAGCCACAGCCATACGGGTAACACGGTTGGTGGTACTTGGACCAACGGTGTTGGAACGTATGTTGGTGGTCTTCAGGCGGGTTCTTGGACTTTAAACCAATCGTCTCTGGTCATCAACGCCAACGGAGATCATACTCATTCCGTGGACATTCCCGGATTCACCTCTGGCTCGGACGGATCACACGCACATTCGGTAACCGTTTCTTCTGGCGGATCCGGAACTGCTTTGAATATCGCACCCAAAAGTCTGAGTGTGAATACCTTTATTTACTTGGGATTGTAAAAATCGTTAACGCAAATTAGGGCGGGCCACGCAAATCAACCGTGGTCCCAAAAACGGTAACGGCGAAGGAGCTCCGTCAGATCGCGGCAATCGTTAACCTCGCGAGCACGGTAAATGTGGTTATTGATGGTGGTCACGCTATTAAACAAACGATCGGCCACCTCCTCTCGTGTATGCCCCAAGGAAAGGAGGGTTAAAACTTGTTTTTGACTTTTTGTAAGGGTTAAGGGGGCTGTTTCCAAACGGTCCGACTGGCGAGCTGCAGTAGCCTGAACCAAAGGACAACTATACGACTGCTTCATGAACAAGGCCTCCAAACCGGCTTTCAAGGATAGAATCCCCGATGTTTTTGAGACGTAACACAAAACGTGTTTGGATTCTAATTCCTGAATCAATACCTGATTGACGTGCGAACTGTACACCATCGTCGGTATGCTCAACGAATCCAATACGTCCAAAAGCGCTGTGTTGCATCCGTGCGTTAATTCCAAATCACACACCGCAAAATCTACCCGATTACGCTTTAAAAAATGCTTGGCCTCAGGCACTCCCGAAAATTGAACACTTTGGGCGTCGGGTGAAACCACACTTACCCAACGCACCACGGCATCCCGGATGGCTTCGTGGTCATCGAGTACCAGGATTTTCATACCTCAAATGTATCAATTGCGTCACAAAACCGTCCACCACTTCTACCTTATGGGTTGCCCCCACCATTTCCAATCGGTCCTTGATAATCCACTCTCCAAAACCGCGGGAGTCTTTGCGATTTTTTTGCAGCCAATCCAACGCCGGTGGAGTTGCTGGATACAGCAAAGTAATGGTCACACCTTTGGCCTCACTGACCGCAGCAATTTGAAGGCGTTTAGCCCCGGCG
>CAYXHJ010000164.1:0-4083 GCA_964464855.1 uncultured Owenweeksia sp.
CCACATTGTACGAGGCTTCGTACGAACGTCAGCCCTCCATTCAGGTGGCGCAATCGTCCGTTCGCACTGCCTTTCATGCGGTCAAGTCCGCCCGACGCCCCTCCTTACCGCCGCTCAGCGCCAACGCTCAGTGGTCCACCACGTATTCCAATTTGGACTTGGTGGTCACCGGGCAACAGACCATACCCGCCGTGGTGGGCTACTGGATCAATCCGTTGGATCCAACGCAAAAAATCGATGTGTACCGTGATTTTGTTGTTCCTACGGGTACAGCGCCCAAGGCCTTTGGAAGCCAGGTTTCCGACAACGTTCGCCAGTTCGTGGGATTGAGTTTGAATGTGCCTTTGTTTAATGCACTTCAAGCGCGCAATGCCGTACAGCGTGCGCAGTTGGCACGCACCAATGCAGAGTTGAATGCAGCCTTGTCCGAACAGCAGTACCGACAAACGTTGGAACGAGCACAGTTGGATGCCAAGGCGGCATTGGCCCAATACAAAGCGGCGGAATCGGCCGCTCAGTCGAGTAAGGAAAATGCGGATTACGCCTTGGCCCGTCGCGAAGAGGGGCTGATGAGTGCCTACGATTATTCCTCGGCAGTCAATACTCATTTGGCAGCGGTTTCGGATGTGTTGCGCGCCAAATACGATTGGTTTTTTAAGCGTAAAGTCTTGGAACTTTACGTGAATGGTATGCTCGCAGATGAATTTGATGCATTGAAAAAATGAAAAAGTTAACGTGGAAGTTTTGGGCCTTGCTGGGCTTAGTGGTAGTGGTGACGGTAGGAATTGTCGGTAAAAAAGCCGGTTGGTGGGGCCAGAACGATACCGTGCTGGAAGTTGAAATTGGCGAGGTAACCTTGGAGAATTTGGTGGAGACAGTCAACGCATCCGGCAAAATTCAGCCGTCGTTTGACGTAGCCATTTCTCCTGAGGTATCGGGCGAAATTCGCGAGCTGTACGTGAAGGAAGGTCAAAAAGTTCGCAAAGGAGATCTGCTTTTGCGCATCAATCCAGACATCTACCAAAGCCAGGTGAGTCGGGGTGCGGCGGCTGTCAACGTTGCCAAGTCTGGGTTGGCACAGGCGGAGGCCGGATACCGGGAGGCGAAGAAATCCTACGAGCGGAGCAAAAAATTGCACGAACAAGGGGTGTTGTCGGATTCGGAATGGGATCAAGCCGTTCGCGGTTACGAAGTGGCAGAATTGAGTGTAGAGTCCGCTCGTTTTCAATTGCAAAGTGCGCAAAGTGGCTTGCGTGAAGCCGAAGATAATTTGAAGCGAACCACCCTGCGGGCCCCAATCGACGGAACGGTCACGGGTTTATCGGTGGAATTGGGCGAACGCGTGGTAGGTACGGCACAAATGGCCGGTACTGAATTGATGCGCATCGCCCAGTTGGAAGCCATGGAAGTGGTGGTGGACGTCAACGAAAACGACATTGTTAAGGTAAAGTTGGGCGATACCGCGATTGTGCAAGTAGATGCGTACATGGGGCGTGAGTTCAAAGCTTTAGTGACCGAAATTGGCGGTGCGGCCAAGCGGTCTGCAGTTTCTGGGGTAGATCAAGTAACTAATTTTGAGGTAGTTATGACTGTTTTGGCGTCATCGTATGCGGATTTGGTAAAGGCGGGTAACGCACAGCCTTTGCGTCCAGGAATGACGGCCACGGTAGATATACAAACGGCATTTGCACGACAAGTACCAGCGGTACCCATTCAGGCAGTTACCACGCGTGAGGATTCTGCATCCGGCAAACAGCGGGAGGTGGTATTCTTGTACCAAGACGGCAAGGCGGTGGAACATCCAGTGAACGTTGGAATACAAGACGATCGGTTCATCCACATCGACCGGGGTTTGAAACCCAAGCAAGAGTTGGTGGTGGGGCCGTACGAGCAAGTCTCCACGGAATTGCAAGACGGTGCCCCGGTTAAGAAGCGGTCGGGCAATCAGCCGGAGGGCGTTGTCGTTAAAAAATAATGGAAGAGGTCGCGGTGGGTAGCCACGCTGAAGCGGGTAATGCTGGGGTATTGGTGCATCTGGAAACGGCAACGTCGCTGTGTGGCGTAGCGGTGGCCGATGCGGCTACGGGCTCCCTCTTGTGGCACCGCGCGGAGCGTGCTGAAACTGGATTTTTACACGCCGAACGCTTGCACGTTTTGCTGGAGGACGCTTTTGCGGCTTACTCCCGGGAATCTTGGCGTGCGGTATCCGTGAGCGATGGCCCGGGTTCGTACACCGGGCTGCGCATTGGAGCGGCTTCTGCCAAAGGACTCTGCGCGGCGCTGGAGCTCCCGCTGTTGGCGGTTCCTACCTTGGAATCGCTGGCTGCTGGAGCAATGCGTTCCTTGGAAGCATTGGATTCGGCCGGACGACGAATTTTTGCGGCCGTGGATGCGCGCCGTTTGGAGGTTTATGGCGCCTTTTTTTCGTCCAACGGCAACCGGATTACGGTCGACGAGGCTTGGATTTTTCCCGACCGGGTTGCGGATTGGGGAACGGAACCCTTGGTTGCGGTAGGCGACGGCGCAGTGAAGTTGGTGCCGTGGCTCCCGGAAGGATCGGTTTGTTTGGGCGATCTGCCCGCGGAAACGTGGTTGGCGGGGTCCGTGCAGGTGGCGAGTGCTCGCCTGGCATCTGGCCGAGTAGAAGATTTGGGTCGATACGCGCCCAATTACTTGAAGGAAGCGGCCGCGCGGAAGGCTTCCCAATCCGTGTAAGGAGCGGAGCATTGCCCAATGGTGCATCGGGTGACGCCCGTAACCCCGTCGCAGGATTCCAACAGAACAGTATCTTCCGGACGCAACAAAAATTCTTGATCGGCTCGGGTGCGCCATGCGGCGGCATCGGGCCCGTGGAAGGTCCAAACGCAGCGCTCGGTTTTGGGATCCGTCGGCTCGATGGCGGTCCAAAATCCCAGGAAGTGGGTGTGGCTGGAAGGGTGTTGTTCGGTTAATTCCTGAGCCCAACTGGAGCGGTTCCGTGCCTCTTCAATCCACTCCATGCGGCTGGTGCACAGGCCCAATTGGTGCAAAAGTTCAATCAATACGGCATTCGCGGAAGGGACCACACTGTCTTCGGTCTCGACGGCCTCCAAGAAGGGGCGGTCCGGTACATCGCGTGCCGTGGACGCAGTACCGTAGGGCAGGTGCGGGTAGTCCTTTAAGGCGCGTTCGGTCCAAGCTACGGACAAGGAAAGCCAGACGGGGTTGGGGTCCAGTGCCGCTACATGGAGAAATGCTTGAGCCGCCAAGACCACGTCGTCCAGTTGTGCGCGGGGACCGAGGCTGCTGTTGGGATACAGCACGCGTGCGGGAGCAGAAGTGGTGGAGGTCGCTAAGTCGATTAGCCTCCGGGAATCCCTTGGGTCCATTGTGTTCGACACTTCCAAGGGGGAGGGAAAGAAGCGGTAGGCCAAGTGGTACGCCAACTCGGTTGCGCGTTGCGCGGCAAAACAGGGATCTGTGCCCCAACGGGCAGCATGGGCCCAGGCGGAGACCGCCAAGGCATTCCAGGCCAGCAGGGCCTTGGGGTCTTGGAAGGGCGGAATGCGTTTCTGGCGCGCCGCACGTAGCAAATCACAGGTTTTGGGCGTGCAGTTGTCGCGGTGTAAGATCCAGCGTCCTTCCCAAGGCGTGCCGCCCGCCGCTCGAAGGGATTGGATCAGTTCGTGGGCAGCGGCGGCGCCCAAAACTTCGCGCAGTTCGTCTTCGCTCCAGGTGTAGTAGCGCCCTTCGTGCCCTTCGGAGTCTGCGTCCCACCCGGCGCCGTAGAGTCCGTTGGGCTGCAGCAAGTGGTGGTCCAGAAAGTGGAGGGTGTCTGCGGCGGCGGCTTGAAGGGCTTGGGCGGTTGCTTCCGTGCCGTGCGGTCCGACGCCGGCCGGGTAGTGGGCTAGGGGGTGTTGAATCAGGGCAGACAAGCTGTTGCACGCGGTAGCGTACAGGGCGTTGTCGTAGAGCATTTTTTCAAAGTGGGGAATGCGGAGGCTGGGTTCGGTGGCGTAGCGCATGAGGCCACCGTCCAGACGGTCGTAGCTGCCGGAGGCGTGCCAACGGAGGACGGACTGGGTGGAGTGGAGCAGGGCAGCA
>CAYXHJ010000164.1:4093-4411 GCA_964464855.1 uncultured Owenweeksia sp.
GCCATTCGTCGGACAGGGGAAAGGGTTGGTTCCGACGGTGCCCAAAATTTTGAAGGTCCCAACCGGAGGCCACACGGTCCCACAAGTCATCCGGACGGATGGGGGCAGATGGTTCTGATGATGGAGTTTCGGAGGAAGAAGGGTTAAGGGCTTGGGCGCTGCGCAGGGCTTGTTCCACTTGGTGGGCGAAGTCGTCTGCGGTGGCGGGTTGGGTGGTGCGGACGGTGCGGATGCGCTGGAGGAGGTCCATCCACCGGTCCAAAGGCAGGTAGGTACCGGCCCAAATTGGGCGACCGTCGGGCAGGACAATGAGGTTGA
>CAYXHJ010000165.1:0-4406 GCA_964464855.1 uncultured Owenweeksia sp.
TCCATTTTGCTCACGCGCTCCACGCGCACGGTCTCGCCCAACTGAATTTTAGCCCAGTACAGGCCCGCGGGTAAGTGCGTAGCGTCCAAGCGAACCGGGCCTTCGCCTTCGGCCGTGGCGCACGGTTTTCCGTTTAAATCCAGCAGGTCCACGCGCATGGGGACGCCCGCAGGAGCGTCAAAAGTCCAGCTTGAGGCCGTGGGGTTGGGGTAAATCCGTGCGTTGGCGAGGGCGGCAGGCTCATCAGCAGACAACGGGACGTTGGCGTACTTGACGTCGTCGAAGAAGAAAGTGGACTGGGCGGAGCCGTTGCCTACGTTGGTGCTGCCGGCGGCAAAGTCAAAGAGGAAGGCCAGGGTGGGCATGTCGTTCAGGGAGCCCGCAAAGTCAAACGTCAGGGTTTCCCAGGCGCTGCTTTTGGTGGTCTGCACCGTACGCTCCACGCCCCAAAAGGGTTTTTCCGTTTTCAGGGTGACCGAGGTGCCCACGGGCGCCGAGGTCCAGACCTTTAAGGTGATTTCCGAATGGGTGGTCAGGTCCAGGGGGTTGCTGAAGGTGATTTTGCTGCCGCCGTAGGGAGCACCGCGGTAACGTACCAGTTTGGCCACGGTGGCGCTGGTGTTGTCCGAGTTTTGGTGGGGGTTGGGCACTACCGCGAGTTGCGCACTCTCAAAACTGAAGAAATGATCCGTCGAGGCGTCTGATTCAAAGGTGAGGGGCAATGCGGCCAGGGGTGCAGCGATGGAGCCCGCCACTTGCTGGAGGTTGTCGATGTAAAAGGTGTTGCCGCCGCCGTTGGTGAAGGGCTGGGGCATGATGACGAGGTCCGCGCTGCCCGTGCAGGCGGGGATGCCAAAGTCAAACAGCAGGGTGTGCCACGCGCCGGAAACGGTGGTGACGGCGTCCACTTCGCCCGTGTACGGGGCCTCCAACTTGATCTTGACGACGGTTCCCACCGGTTCGGTGGTGAAGAGATCTAGGGAGGGCACGCTGGTGCTGGCCTGCGCAAAATTCAGCGACGTTACGCCCACAATCTTGCCGCCGGCCCACTGGTCTGCCGGGTTGACTTTCACGATTTTGGCCACATTGGCGCTGGTGTTGCCCACCGCACTGGGGTTGGGAACGATGGTGAACGTTGCGCCGTCGTAGCCCTGCATACCGGGCGTGGCGGATTCAAAAGTGAAGGGAAGGGTTTGCGCCGCCGCCGCAGCGGTGGCCAGGGCCAACAAGGAGGTCAGGATTTTGTGCATTCGATTTGGTTTAGCGAATGCATCGTGAAGAGGGCATACCGCGGGGTTGGATTGCGGCGTTGTGCCGAAAAATTGGTTCTTCAAGATACATCGAAACTGAGTTCTTTTTCATTCCGGGATTATGCAAAAAGTGCGGGGTCGATTTGCAACGTGTCGTTTTAGGGTCAATCGGAAGTACATTAAATTTCGCACCGGACCGAAAATCAACAGAAAACACTTTAGTATGAAGAAGCTTTTCGTAGGCTGCGCGGTACTGGCCGTCGTTTTTTCCTGCAATTCATCGCCCGACTACACCGGCAATTATTCGGGAACGGTGGACGTGGTGACCACCACAATCTTTCGAACGGGTGATTCTACGGTGGTGTATTCCACGGAGCCCATTAACGGCATGATTTACAAGAAGAAAAGGAAGTTGCGCATTCAATGCGCCTGGGCCGAATGTTCTTGCCTCATGTGCGTTCCGCCGCCCATTGAGTTTGTAGGTACCACGGCGAATTATACCTGCGGTGGCGGGTTGTATGCACCGCTTACCGTCAGCAAATTCGAGGTGTCCGAAGGAAGCCTAAGCGTTACGATTTCGCAAATGTCTCAATCCATTTGGGACACCTCCGCGGTTCAAAAGTACATCGTTCGGTACGCGGGCACGCTTCCGAAAAATTAGAGATTCGAAACCGTACCGAGCAGCCCTTACACCGCAAACTTCACCACCTCATTCAATGCAGGGATGAAAACGGGCCACCCGTATCGATTTTTGATTTCTTCGGCAAAAACCGCTTGGGCCTGAGGTTCGCCGTGGATGAGGTAGACGCCGGTGGGGGCCGGTTGGATTTCGCTCATCCAGGACAGCATTTCGTGCTGGTCTCCGTGGGCGGAGAGGCTGTCGATCGTGTGGATTTCAGCGTTGACGTCCACCAACTTTCCGTAAATCTTCAGTTCCTTCGCTCCCTCGCGGAGCTTCCTTCCCCGGGTTCCGGCGGCTTGGTAGCCGGCCAAAAGCACGCGGGTGGTGGGACGGTCGATCAAATGCAGCAGGTACGTCAATACGCGTCCGCCCGTGATCATGCCGCTTCCCGCCAGGATGATTTTGGGCCCTTCTTGTTCGATGACCTTCAGGGTTTGGTCGTAGGAGGTAATCACGTGGATGTAGTCCAGCATGGAATGAAATTCCGACGGGCTGATTTTGTGCCACTTGGAATACTCCTCAAACACGTCCAGCACGCGGTTGCCCATGGGGCTGTCCACGTAAATGGGAATGGGGGGGATGGTGTTTTTCACGTACCCGTTCCACAGCAGAAACATCAGCATCTGCTGCCGTTCCACGGCAAAACTGGGCAACACCAGTGCGCCGCCGTCGTCCTTGGTTTGGCGCACGAGCTCGCTGAGGACGGCGTCAAAATCCTCTTCGGAGTGCAGACGGTCCCCGTAGGTGCTCTCCACAAAGAGGTAGTCTGCCCGCAGGGGCTTTTTGGGGTCAAACAAGAGCGGGTCGTTGTTGCGCCCCAGGTCTCCAGAAAAGACAAACAGCTTCTCCCGGATTTTCAGTTCCACGTAGACCGACCCCAAAATGTGTCCGTTGTAGACCAATCGAAAGTGAATCTCGTCGGTCACCTTTTGCCATTCGTCTTGCGGCACCTCGCGGAACAATTCTGCCGTTTTTTGGGCTTGTTCTACCGTGTAAAAGGGCACGGCCGGCGCGTGTTTGCTGTACCCCTCCCGGTTGGCTTTTTTGGCCTCTTCTTCTTGAATTTTACCGCTGTCTTCCAGAATGATTTTGGCGATGGCCAAGGTGGGGCCCGTTCCGTAGATGGGTCCGTCAAACCCTTGCTCGTGCAGCCGGGGCAGGTAGCCCACGTGGTCCAGGTGTCCGTGCGTCAGCACCACCAGGTCTATTGAGTCCACGGATACGGGCAATGGTTCCCAGTTCATCAACCGAAGCTCCTTCAGCCCCTGAAAAAGGCCGCAGTCAATCAGGACTTGGGTGCCGTTGTAGGACACGAGGAACTTGGATCCGGTCACCGTTCCGGCGCCTCCTAAAAAGGTAATTTCAACTTCTGGGGTCATGGGTGCATAATTGATTCATTTCGGCGCAAATTTTTCGCGACCGTGTAGTGGAAATTCCCAGCTCTTGGAGTACGTATTCGTCCGAAAGAACCTGCTTGCAGAGCACCACTTTGCGCTCCAGAAGATCCTTTTTCTCCTTGAGAGTCAGCAACGTGGAGACGGTAATGGGGTACAGCCCCAATCGGTCAATGCGCGCTTTCAAACTTTCTCCTTCCGGGTAATTCCAGCTCAGCAGATACATGCCCGCGCAATGTCCGTACCGACGGGCGTCGTCTGTAAAGCGCGTATTGGTCACCACCCACCCCGGCTGAAGAACAGACTCGCGGGGATGCCGTGCTGCCCAATTGGCTTGGATGTCGTTGAATCGGGCGTGGATGTACAGCGGGACTTTGACGTTGCAGGGCATCCCCTCCTCCCGGTGAAACTTGCATTCCACGGGGGTGAAGGCCCCGTCTTTTTGGGCCAACACGTCCACTTCGTGGTCCACGCAGGCCCCCGGAACCACCACCCCTACTTGGGTGCGGTAGCCAGAGGCCGTCATCAGTTCGCTGATAAACTGTTCAAATGGGAATCCGGTGGGACCCAACTCGTGGAGGGCCTTTTTCAACCGGTATTTGGCCGCAAAATGCCGCTCCTTTTTCAGAAGCATGGCGAATGCTTTCTTGTAAATTTCTTCCGTGGAAATTCCTTGGTACAAATCGTCCCGAACCCGGTTCATGATTTGTTCCACCGTGGGGGCGTCGGCTCCAGAACTCAGGAGGGAATGCTCCAGTTTGGCCCGCGAAAAGCGAACTTTTTCTCCGGACTTTTTGATTACCTCTGTATCTTCCTGTTGCATACCTAACGTCTAGGTGGCATTACCGTACCGGCCTAGTCATCAAGATACGATATAATGCGGTACCGCTGGCGAAAGCGCTACCTTCGACCTCCACAATCCTTCCTCCGTGAATCAAATACAACCGTTATTCCTCGTTTTGGCCCTGTTGGCGGAAATCCTGGGCACCGTCGGCGGTTTTGGGTCTTCGGTTTTTTTCGTTCCCATCGGGAGTTTCTACTTTGATTTCCAATCGGTTTTGGGCTTGGCGGCGCTGTTCC
>CAYXHJ010000166.1:0-3036 GCA_964464855.1 uncultured Owenweeksia sp.
GGGCTCGCCAATCAACAACGGATTATTCTTTTTTCTGCGGGACAAAATTTGGCTTACGCGCTCTATTTCTTGCTCGCGCCCTACTACCGGATCCAATTTTCCTTCTTCTGCCAACTTTGTCAAATCCCTGCCAAAATTGTCTAAAACAGGGGTTTTGCTCTTGGTATCGTTCGATTTGGAGCGCGTTGAAGAGGATCCACCGCCTCCGGATGCCACCGGCGCATCGTCGTCGTCGTCGCCAAAGGAAGACTCGTTGCGCGGACCGTCGAGTTTGTTGTCGTTGCTGAATTTACTTTGATACAATTGCTTCAGGTTGTCGTATTCAACTCCTAATTTGCGAAACGTACTGGTGACGGGATCGTTGTCGTTTCGGAGAATACACAAAAGCAGGTGGGCGGTACGAATGGTCTGACTGCCGTACAACTTTGCCTCTAGAAATGTAGTTTTTAAGGCTTTTTCCGCTTGACGTGTAAGAGGAATGTTCTTTCGTAACGGACTGGAACTCTCGGGAAGGGCAGACAGGCTTTCAATTTTTTGCCGCAATCCCAGAAGATCGATGTTCATTTCTTCCAAGAGCTCAATGGCGGATCCTTCCCCTTCACGGAGCAATCCCAATACCAAATGCTCAGTTCCGATGGCGTCGTGGCCCAGACGCAAGGCTTCTTCCTTGCTGTAACCAATGACATCTTTGACGCGAGATGAAAAATTTTCGTCCATGGATTGAAAGGTAGCCAATTTTGTGCCAGCACTCGAATTACGGGCCAATTTGGCAGGTGATGTTTTCAACACCGATTTGTGTAAAAATCACCAAAACAACCCGGCACCAACTTAGTCCAACCCGCAACGATGACTTAACTTTGAAAGTCTAACCTCTAGGGTATACTATGGATTCTTACGAAGGCGAAAAAATCATTAAAATCAACATCGAGGAGGAAATGAAGTCCTCCTACATCGATTATTCGATGTCGGTGATTGTGTCCCGAGCGCTACCGGATGTGCGCGACGGTCTCAAACCGGTGCACCGTCGAGTACTTTTTGGAATGCACGAAATGGGGAACTCCTCAGGTCGTCCGTACAAGAAGTCTGCGCGGGTAGTGGGGGAGGTCTTGGGTAAATACCACCCGCACGGTGACTCGTCTGTGTACGATACAATGGTGCGTATGGCTCAGGATTGGTCCTTGCGCTACACGTTGGTGGACGGACAAGGTAACTTTGGATCCATTGACGGCGATTCGCCTGCCGCAATGCGGTATACGGAGGTTCGACTCCGTAAAATTGCTGAAGAGATTTTATCCGACATTGACAAGGATACCGTTGACTTCCAATTGAATTTTGACGACTCACTGGAAGAACCCAAGGTTTTACCTACCCGAATCCCCAACTTGTTGGTGAACGGCGCGGCGGGAATTGCAGTGGGTATGGCCACGAACATGCCGCCCCACAATTTAACGGAAGTGGTTAATGCCACGGTGGCCTACATTGACGATCGGGAAATTTCCATCGACGGTTTGATGGAGCACGTTAAAGCTCCTGATTTTCCTACGGGAGGCACGATTTACGGATACGAAGGCGTGCGCGACGCGTTCCACACCGGCCGCGGTCGTGTGGTGTTGCGGGGTAAGTGCCACTTTGAAGAAGTTAACGGGCGCGAGTGCATCATTGCTACGGAAATTCCGTACCAGGTCAACAAGGCCGAGATGATTAAGAAGACGGCCGACTTGATCAACGAGAAGAAGCTGGAGGGCATTGCGGACATCCGAGACGAGTCCGACCGAAGCGGCATGCGCATCGTTTACGTACTTAAAAGAGACGCCGTTCCGAACGTTGTTTTAAACAAACTTTACAAGTACACTTCGCTGCAAAGCAGCTTCAGCGTCAACAACATTGCCTTGGTGCATGGGCGCCCAGAGATGCTCAATTTGAAGGACTTGATCCATCATTTCGTAGAGCACCGCCACGACGTTGTGGTGCGCCGCACAAAGTATGAACTCTCCCAGGCGGAAAAGCGCGCCCACATCTTAGAGGGATTGCTCATTGCCATTGACCATCTAGACCAAGTTATTGCCCTTATTCGTGCAAGCAATACGGTGGACGAGGCCAAAGATGGTTTAATGAGTCAATTTGGACTCTCCGAGGTGCAAGCCAAGGCCATTTTGGACCTGCGTCTCCAAAAGTTAACCGGACTGGAACGCGACAAGATCAAGGCCGAGTATGCGGAATTGATGGAGTTGATCGCTTACTTGAAGCGAATCCTGAACGAAGAATCGCTTCGATTCCAGATTATTAAAGATGAGCTCGTTGAAATTCGGGATAAGTACGGCGACGACCGTCGGACGGACATCGAATATGCGGGTGGCGACGTATCCATTGAGGACATGATTGCCGATGAGGAAGTGGTCATCACCATTTCGCACGCGGGCTACGTGAAGCGCACACCGCTTACCGAATACCGTTCGCAAGGTCGGGGAGGAGTGGGAGCACGGGGGGCAACAACCCGAGACGAAGACTTTATCGAACAGGTTTTCGTTGCCACCAACCACAATTATTTGCTTTTCTTCACGGAGCAAGGACGCTGTTTCTGGTTGCGTGTTTACGAGATCCCCGAAGGAACGCGCACGAGCAAAGGGAAGGCCATTGTGAATCTGATCAACATTCCGCAGGACGACAAGGTTCGCGCGTTTATCAACGTGCTGAATTTAAAGGACGAAGCATACATCAACAACCATTATGTTGTTTTGTGCACGCTGCGCGGTATCATCAAGAAGACCACTTTGGAGGCGTACAGCCGACCACGCGCGAACGGCATCAACGCCATCACGGTACGCGAGGGAGATACGTTGCTTGAGGCTCGCCTGACGGGAGGAAACGACGAATTGTTGATGGCCATCCGTTCGGGCAAAGCCATTCGTTTCAACGAAAGCAAGGTTCGTCCAATGGGTCGTAACGCCTCTGGCGTCCGCGCCATGGCGTTGGATACCGAAACGGACGAAGTGGTTGGCATGGTTTGTGTTTCCAATCCCGACGAGACCATTCTGG
>CAYXHJ010000166.1:3046-4135 GCA_964464855.1 uncultured Owenweeksia sp.
CAGCGAGCACGGATACGGAAAGCGTACAGACCTGGAGGATTACCGGGTAACGAACCGCGGGGGTAAAGGAGTTAAAACCTTGAACATCACGGAAAAAACCGGTCAACTCGTTGCCATCAAGTCGGTTACAGACGACGATGATTTGATGATTACGAATAAAAGCGGAGTGATGATTCGTTTGCGAATGGACGACTTGCGGGTTATGGGACGCGCTACCCAAGGGGTTCGATTGATCAACCTCAAGGGCAACGACACCATTGCTTCTGTAGCGAAGGTCCCGCGTTCGGAAGAAGAGGTTGCTGTGGAAGAGGGCACTGTTGCTGCCACCAACGATGCAGCCGCTTCGGTTATTGAACCGTCCACCTTGGAGGCTAATGATGAATTACTTAACAATGAGAACACGGCGGAAGCCTAATTTTGCAGCATGAAAAAAGTACTGTTAGCAGCGGTATTGGTCCTGGGCTATGGGGCCTCCGCGCAAGAAACCATCAAGATGTCCAGCGCAAAGATTGCGTACGACCGTCAAGACTCAGCGAGCTTGGCTGAAGCACGTTCTTTTATTGACGAAGCGGGCGCCATAATCGATGGAAAAGCTGGAGCAGTTATTGAAAAGACGATGTCCAAGTATTTGGAATATAGAGGTTTAATATACCTAGCGTCTTATGAAAAAGCGAAGGTGAAAAAGCCGGCTTTTCTGTTTGAGGCTCAATCTACGTTTAATAAATTGGTGGATTACGAGAAAGCGAATAAGTTGCGTGCTACCAACCGCTTGAAGTCAGAAGTTTTTCCTTCATTGGGAGCTGGTTTGGTTTCCGCGGCTGAAGATGCTGTCTTCACGAGCAAGGATACCTTGCTGGGCTTGAAGTTCTACGAAGCCGCTGTTCAAACACGAAGTCTGATGGGGCAAGTGGACACGTTGAATTTGAGTTACATCGCTGCTCTTAACCAAGGATTGGGAAATTATGCGAAAGCCGAAGAGTATTATTCCAAAGTACTTGATTTGGGTTTCAAAAACATCTCTTGGACTGGATTCGTAAATAAAAACAATGCGAGATTGGCGTTTCCCGACAAAAAGACATTGGATTACTA
>CAYXHJ010000166.1:4145-4401 GCA_964464855.1 uncultured Owenweeksia sp.
CGGTAACTGAATCTCGTCCGGCTGTAAGGACCCAGAGCGCTCAAAAAGTCAGGAGGAGATGTACTGGGTACAGACCGTGGCTATGTATTTAGAAGCTAAGTCTGCTCAGCCCAACCAAGGTTGGGACGCTAAATTGGAGGCTTTCTTGAAGAAGGCGCGTGAACGATACCCAAACAACGGTGATTTGTTAAACGTGGAGCTCCAAATTTTCCTGGACAAAAAGGACTACGAGGGTGCAATGGCGAATATGTTGAAG
>CAYXHJ010000167.1:0-4395 GCA_964464855.1 uncultured Owenweeksia sp.
ATGGAACCATTGGGAGGGCCAGTGGCCGTAGATGCCATGCGAACATAAACAGTAGTGCTCGCAACGCTACCGGAAGTGGCATTCAATGTCAATGTTGATGCATATCCGCTTCCTGAGCTCAACGAAACTTCAAAACCCGTTGGAGCAGACAGAGAAATGCTCGTTGGAATGCTCGATCCCGAGACCGTGAAATTTCGGGAAGATGATGCCGACCCGGCACAAGCACTCACGGAAGTAAGCGATGTAGCACTCACTGAAATAACAGGATCAAAAACAGACACGGAAACTGTCTGAGTACAGCCTACGTTATTCGTATAAGTGATCGATGCCGATCCCGACGCAACTCCGGTAACCGTTCCTGAAGTACTCGAGCCAGAAACCGTCGCAATAGAGGCATTGGAGGTAGTCCACGGTGATACAGCTGCGGGCGTTGCCGAACCGGTGAGGGTTGTAGTCGCATTTTTAAATACGGACAAAGTTCCCGAGACCGTTGGGAGTGCGTTAACGGTTCCTGATAGGCTTGCTGTGCTGAGACTTACGCTGTTAGAAGATGCCGTTAAAGTTCCTGAAACGGCACCAGTTGCGGCCGAATTTGAAACACGCACATATACGGTAGTATTAGAAACCGAACCGGAGGAAGGCGTTATGGAAACCGACGATGCATATCCGGAACCTGAGGACAACGATACTTCAAATCCGGTGGGTGCTGTTACGACCAAGGAGTTGTTCCCTAAATCTGTGCCGGACACCGTTACTGACTGCACTCCACTCGAGAGTCCCTGACATGTAGTGAACGAATTGAAACTACCTGTAAATGTTGCGGCAGGATTCACAGTTTGTTGTTGCGCTACGAACAGAGTTCCACTCGAATTAATGCCAACAACGTCCAACTTTCCATCGCCGTTCATGTCCAAAACCTGGAGATCGTTGATTCCAGCTAATCCCGTGCCCACACTAACCGGTGTAGCAAAAGAAATTGTTCCAGAGGTTGATGTATTGAGTGCAACATATGCATTATAACCTGTGTTTTGGGGCGTAACCAAAATATCGGGTTTGCCATCGTTGTTCAAATCACAAATTGTTGCCGCATTTGGCGCTGCATTCAATGTAGTTGGAATGGCCGCAACTGCACTCGCAAGGGAAAAAGTTCCACCTGTTGAGGTATTTCGTAGAATTCCTACCGAGGTTCCCACCAATAAGAGGTCGTTCTTTCCATCGCCATCAAAATCAGCCGACAAACCGGTGCGAACAGACGAAATGCCAGAGGCCGTATTCCCACCCATGACGTAGGTCATGTCACTAACTGTGCCGCTTGCCGTTGTCGTTGTATTGCGCAAAAGACGGATGTTTCCATCACTAAATAAATATAGTACATCGGGTTTGCCATCACCATTCCAATCCGAAGCTACTAAATCCGTCGCCGTTGCAACATTGGCATCGATTTCTTGCTTGTGGGTCAAACCTAAAGTCCCTGAAGAAAAATTATTCTTACTGAAATAGGCAAAATATGCGCCATAACATCCATACGCACTTAATAAATCGAGTCGACCGTCCGAATCAAAATCCACTACAACAGGATAGGAATTTGAAGATGATCCAGCCCATAAGTTTGTTGTAGAGACGGAAAATGTGGAACTTGACGTTCCGGTGGTATTCGTAAACAACTTTGTTCCTGAGTAGCCTGCTACTGGTCCGTAAAAATCTCGATCACCATCACCATCAAAATCAAACATTATTGTATGGTGGGTTCCATAGGATGTGGACACTGTAAAGGCTGTAGACGAAACCGAAAGTTGATTTGACGCCAACAACGAGCCGCTCGTTGAAGAATTAAGGGTTGTGTACAGCTTGGATTGGACAAAATTTACAATATCTGGTTTTCCATCGTTATTTAAATCTTCAATAGAGAACACTTTGTTTGCTCTCGCGCATACTGCGGAAAACGCCTCAGTCGCAACGCTCACAACGGTACCGAAAGAACTGGTTCCTAAAGAGGATGCAATTGAGTTAGTCCCTCTGCCCAAAAAAAGTTGTTCGGATTGAGCTACTTTTCCTACAGCTGTGTTTGCTACAGTTATTCGACCTGTTGGAACACTAGAGGGCACTACTGCTTGGATCTGTGTTGCCGTAGCACTTGAGACGGAACATCGAAGTCCACCAATTCGTACAACATTTTGGCTAGCGGTTGTGCTGAAACCAGTTCCTGTAATAGTGATTGTTGTGCCACTACCGCCAGCTGTTGGGCTAAAACTAGTAATGGTCTGACCGAACACTACGATTTTTGAAATTGTAAAAAGTAGCGCAGCAAATGCTATTTTATTGATCTTCACTTTCGAAAACTTATTGGCTTGTTTGACCGACAAATTTACGAATTGAATCCATGCATAAGAATGTCCTTCTTCCGTAATTCGTGATTAATATGCAGTTGCATTCCGTTAATGGGCATCGAATAAAAAAAGCCCGTCAATTTCCTTAACGGGCTTCACAAAACAAGTTGAAGATTTACTTCTGCACTACAAACCTCACCCCACGCTCCATACCGTTAGCGCGCACGCGCACGGTGTAAAGCCCTGCCGGTAGCTCAGGCAATGACGTTGTGACCGGCTGGCCTGCTTCAGCGCGGAGCTGCGCAGAAAGCACCACGCGGCCATCCATGCCCACTACGTCCAATTCCTGTGCCCCAGACTCCAAGCCGGTAATCCACAACTCGGAACCGCTCACCCACGCGGTAAGCGCACCGCGCGAGGCCTCTTCGAGGCCGAGCGCGCCGGTCTTGGCGTTGGTCAAGATCAACTCAAAGCGGTCTTCCATCCAGCTGGAATAAGCGAAAACATAGTCTGAGGTGGACAATTTGTGTACGTTCTTTAGCAAGTGGTCTTTCAGGTAAACCGTGTACCCGGGTTGTGCCCAGGATTCATCCAAATGGATGCGGTACGGCTTCATCTCTTGAGTAGAGGTCATTCCTACCGCAATTGCCTTCGCATTCACCGCATCCAAATTGAAGTCTACCGCCTTAGCAGAGATTTTGTCCTGGTCAAACTTTGAGTAGATGTTGGGCATGTATAAGCTGTTGAGCAGCTCGCGGCCGTCCCACTCGGAGTCAAAACCATCCTGTGCACCCGGAACCATGGCCAAAGTCATCTCGTCCTGAATTTGGGGACTGGCCAATTCAGAAACCGTAATCAAAAGCTTGTCAACACCAGCACCCTTGGAGAAATTTCGCGAATTTCTACGGCCGTGGTCTTTGTGCTTCAATGTACCGGAAGCGACCGGCGCTGTTGCCGCAGAGGTTTGCACCCATGCCGCTCCCATCGGAGGAATAACGGCAGAAGATAAGACGCCAACACCTGCCGGTGCGTGTACGTCAAAACCACCTTGGCCAGGACCGCCCTTTTTGGGATTCCAACGCGCAAAAGAAGTATTTAAACCGGCAATGGTGGTCTGCAGCGCTACGTAGTCCAAATTGCACGTGAACGGATTACCCAACAAATTCCAGCCTCCACGGTTGTTGGCGTCTACAAACGACGCGTTGGAGTTTAACCCGTTGTTGTAATCCAAGCGCGGTGTAACGTTGTTGAAGGGATCTCCCTCCAACGTGAAGGTGCCGGTGGGGCCTGCAGCTACTCCATTGGTGCCAATGTATGTAACATACCCTTTTCCTGCTTTAAACGTAGAGTCTGTTCGCATCCCAATCCACGATGCTGTGGACGCGCGCCAACCCTGCGTATTGCCCGTTGTTACGGTTCCCAACTGCGCTAATGCACCAGCAACCGGGGAGCTTACGTGTACCCATGGAGAACCGGTATTGCCGTCCACGTCGTAGTAGCCCTTAACCTGAACCTTGCCGCTACCAACCTTGGTGTACGTGCCTTGAAGCAACAACTGAGCATAAGCCGTGGAATTGGCGTCCACCACCAGGGTTCCAGCATTGCTTAACGTAGCACCGTCTTGAACGGTCAATGCATGTCCCGGCTCAATCACCAACTGCGCCCCCGATGCCAAGGTCAACGTTGTTCCCGATGTCATAGACAAATCCGATGACAACGTTGCCGTGCCGGTGGAAATTACCAAACTCAAGGAGCCGTCGGGTACCGTGCCGCAGGACCAGTTCCCTGCAGTAGTCCAGGATTGGCTTGAGGCAGAATTCCACGTAGCAGTATTGGATACCGTGGCCGTGGCCGTAGCCTTGGTGGCTGAAGCGCAACCGTCTGCGGAAACCACTTCTACGTCGTAATCCGTTGTGCTGGTGATGCTCGGAGTGGTGTAACTCGTGCCCGTGGCCAGAACCGTGGAACCGCCGGAGGCGTACCAACGAATCGTGTTGCCTGCGCCCGTAGAGGCACCCAAAGCAACCGTGCCTGTGCCGCAGCGTTGGCCGTTGGTGACTGTGGGGGC
>CAYXHJ010000168.1:0-4387 GCA_964464855.1 uncultured Owenweeksia sp.
GGGTTGGCGCATACCGGCCAACGGTTGGCTTCAGGCATTTCTTTGGAACAACGTCCTCTTGTTGCCCATTTACGCCATAAATGTTGCTGTAGGAGGCAACTACATGTTCTTGGTGGCTCCTCCTACAGCGGAGAATCCGTTTGTAGTTGGCGAGTGGCCCTACTACATTTTGGGATTTGAAGCTGCAGCGCTGCTGCACTACGGCGTGCTGCGACTTATATTCTTTAAATATTTAGAAAACAAAGAGTTAACAGCATGAGTGAGCACCACGTCATCCCCATCGGTTCGCTTTGGTGGTTTATGGGATGGGCCCTTTTGGCCGCACAACTCCTGGTGGGTTATGGAGTTTCTCGTTACGCATCGGAGGCGTCCCGACGTCGGTTTGAACAAGGCTGGGGAATTGCCATATTGGGGTCGTACGTGCTGGTGCAGCTTTATGTGGCGATTCGCGGCGACTACACCCTGAGCAACAGTTTGCCCATTCACCTGTGCTCCTTCAGCCGGGTGTTGGCTTTTTTGGCATTGACCCTGCGCAAAAAATGGGCGTTTTACCCTTTGTTTTTTTGGGGAATCATGGGCGGCATGCACGCCTTGATTACGCCCGAAAATACCTTCGGGAACAATCCCTGGACGTTCGCTGAATTTTTCTTTGGACATTCTTCGGTAATTGCCGTGCCCATCTACTTATTGGCCTTTCGCGGCCGAACCCTGAAAAAGCGCTCTTGGCTGACGGCGTGGGGGTGGACCAACGCCCTGATTGTGCCGGTATACGCGCTATCGTGGTTGGTGGACGGCAACTACATGTACCTCCGCGAGCGCCCCCTGGTGGACAATCCTTTTGTTGTGGGGGAGTGGCCGTGGTACGTGGTGGGTTTTGAGCTCCTGGCGCTCGCGCACTTCGTGGTGTTCTCTGCTGTGGCGTACAAACGTGTGGAACGATGAACGCGCACGAGTGGATTGCTACGGGCTTGGGCTGGTACCTCTTTGCGGCGGTGTTTGTTTTGCTGTGGTGGGTAGCCCCGCGCACGGGTTCGCCAAAACTAAAGTCCTTTGAAAAGGGGTTGGCGCTGTTCATTGCCCTCAACTACGCCTTTTACCACGTGTCCGCTGCTGTTTTGGGCGATTGGTCCGTGCAAGATTCCCTGCCCTTCCACATGTGCAACCTTACTCAATTGATGCTGATTTGGCACCTCCTCACCGGCCAGCAATGGGCGTTCCGCATCTCGGCCGTTTGGGGTCCGTTGGGCGGAATTCAAGCCTTGTTCACGCCCGGAATTGAGGCCGATTATTGGGTACCGCTGGTTTTTCAATTTTTTGTAGCCCATAGCTTGGTGGTTTTGGTCCCGATTTACCTGATGGTTCGTGCCGGGCGTCGGTTGCCCAAGCGCTTCTTTTGGCCCATCATTGGCTACACGCACGCCGTTGCATTGGTGTTGCACTTGATCAATCGCTCGTTGGGCAGCAACTACATGTACGTCAACCAGCCTCCGCCTGTAAATCATCCTTTTCTGCACGGCGGTTGGCCCTTTTACTTGTTTTGGATCGACATCGCCCTGTTTGTTCTCGTGGGCCTATTTCTCTGGGGATTCAAGCGCTACACGCATGCGGAGCCCGCCGTTCAGACGGCGCAAGAAACCTGACTTAGATCATTGTTCCAGAGGGTGTTGGGGTGGAAATTTGCCCCATGTACACCGTTATTTGCCCTACCGATTTTTCCTTAGGCGCCCACCGCGCCGCGGAATTTGCCGTTGATTTAGCCAAAGCCTGGAGTGCCCCGCTCGTTTTGGTGCACGCGTATGAAGTCCCACACTCGGATAATTTAGCCTTAGCCAGACTGATGGAAGAGGTCAAACTCTTGAGTGAGGAGTCCCTGCAGAAGGAAGCCAAGCGGCTGGAAGGGCACGGCGTGCAAATCCGAACCCAAGCCTTGTTTGGGAATGTTTCGTCGGTAGTAAAAGACTTGGTAGACGACGACCCCTGGCACACCTTTGTTGTGATGGGCACCCGAGGGGCAACCGGTTTTGCCCAAGAGCTCTTTGGAACCAACGCCGCGGCTCTGATGCATCGGCTACCTTGTCCCGTGTGGGTGGTTCCGGAAGGAGCGCCTAAGGGGCTGCCGCGCCGAATATCTTTAGCGGTAGACGGATTGTGTGAGCCCGCCACAGACAGTGCCTTTGCCAACGCCGTGGTTTTGGGCAAACGCTTGGGCGCGCGTATCGAAGCCATTCACATTCATTCCGACGACGAGAAACCTCATGCGGATTGGTCCAATAAAGAACAACGCATTCGGGCGCACGGCTTGCCCGTCGAAGTTCGTCACGCGCCTGAAGTTGAAGAAGGCTTGTTGCGCTTTATGGCGGAAACAAATTCCCAGGCACTGGCACTCATTGCGCGCAAGCACCATTGGCTGCTGCAAATGGGCCATCGAAGCGTCTCCAAATTGATGGTCTTCCGGGCCGAACAACCGCTGCTCATCCTGCACGAAGACCGCCCGGCGTAACGTTACGGGAGTCGGTGCTTTTGGTTGTCCAGAACGGATTGCATCGTCCAGGGAACGGCCTGCTCAAAGGGATGTAGACGCTGCTTGCAATTCAGGCTGCAGATGCTGCAGGAGGTTGGTATGCAGGGATCTGCATGCACAAAGAGCTCCAGCGCATCGTGAAAATGCGTGGTTGCTACGGATTCCAAGGCCGTCACCTCTTCGTGGGCTTCCTCCAAACTCAAGTACCACGGTAGCGTTAGATGAGCGTCAATGTGGTAGGCTCCGCCGTACTGAACAATCCGCAAGTTGTGCACGTCGATCCACCGTTCCCGACGGTTCTCGGTCAACATGTGAATGACCTTGGGGAGCAAATCCAAATCGGCGGCGTCCAGCAAACCGGCTAACGCGCGTCGGATCAATCGATAACCGGTAAAAAGCAGCAGGCCAGCGAATACAATCGCAAGAGCACTGTCCAGCCAAACAATTCCGCTGAGCCAAGCCACGCCCAACCCCACCAGAAGTCCGCCAGACGTGTACGCATCGGACAGCAAATGGTGCCCGTCGGCCTCCAGGGCAGACGATCGAATTTTTTTGCCGTAGCGCAGCAAAGTCCACCCCAAAAATCCATTGGCCGCCCCTGCTAATGCTACCAGAAGGATGCCAACATCCATCTTTTTCAATTCCGTTGGGTGCAACAAGCCGCCTACGGATTCGTAGATGATGCCCAATCCCGCCATAAAAATCAAACCACCTTCAACCCCAGCGGACAGAAATTCAATTTTCCCATGTCCGTAGGGGTGGTTTCGGTCGCGCGGCTGCAAGGACCACCACAGGCTGTACAGCGCAAACGAGCCGGCTACCACATTAACAATGGACTCCAGCGCGTCGGACAAAATGGCGTGAGACCCCGTCCATTCGTAGGCGATGAATTTCACGATCATGATTCCCAAGCTTGCAAGCAGGAGCAGGGAGGGCAAGCGCAGCGGGCGCTGCTTGGGGGCTGTATCTATTGACGGTTTCACAGTACCAAGGTAAGTTGTTCCTTTGGGGTGTGAAATCAGAATCTCTCGAGTGGCTGAACAGCCTGACGGCCCATTTGGAGGCCCACGCCAATCCGCAGCAAGCGCCGGCCATGGCCGCTTACATGAAGAACTTGTTTCCGTATCTGGGACTGAAGAAGCCTGAGCGCCAAATCCTCTGCAAACCGTGGATGGAGCGCGGAAATCGACCCGAGCGGGAAGACCTCTCCAAGGTGTGTGTTCGGTTGTTTGAGCGGCCGGAACGCGAATGGGTGTACGTGGCCTTGGAGTTGCTCCGACTGGAGCGCAAAACCTTGGAATTTAAGGACTTGGAGTGGTTGATGGAGTTGATTCGGACCAAGTCGTGGTGGGATTCCGTCGACATCCTTGCGTCGGACATGATCGGCCGAACCTTGTTGCGTTACCCGGATCGATGGGAGGAATTCCTGGTTCCGTTGATGGAATCGGAAAACGGCTGGGAGAACCGAACGGCCATGATTGCCCAATTGCGTTGGAAAAAGGAAACGCACACGGAGCTGCTGGAACAGGCTTTGGTAGCGCACCTGGACTCCAAGTGGTTTTTTCACCGAAAAGCCATCGGTTGGGCCTTGCGGGAGTACCGGAAAACAGATTCCCATTGGGTTTTGGACTTTGTGGACCGCTATGGCGAACAAATGAGCGGTTTGAGCCGGCGCGAGGCGCTGCGGTAGAGGGCTCAAAACGCCCAAACCGGAGGGGGTGTTTCTTCACGCAAAAAGCCGCCCAGAGGCGGCTTTTTGCGGTGGTCGGGATGACTGGATTCGAACCAGCGACCCCCACGTCCCGAACGTGGTACGCTACCAACTGCGCTACATCCCGTGTCCCAAAATTGGGGCCACAAAGATAC
>CAYXHJ010000169.1:0-4372 GCA_964464855.1 uncultured Owenweeksia sp.
CGTTGGCGGATTGTTTCGGCAGAAATCAACCCAAAGATTGCTGCACAACGTTCAAACGGATTTGGAGGATTTACTGCATCGAGTTGTAGGATCTGAACAGCTGTACGTACACTATCTCTTTGACCAGCAATTCGCCCATCCCGGTTGGTCCGGAATGGTGGCACAAATTGAGTCAAATCCAAGTGGATTGTACGACCAACGCAAGATTCGTCTGGAGGAATTGATCTTTTTTGAATTGCTATTGGAGCACGACTTCCTCGAAAGTAAACTGGGCAAAGAGTACAAACCAGTACGTCAGTACCTACAAGGACCTCCTCCGGTCCTTTTTGAGGACCCTACGGATACCGAAAAAGATCAGGTGGTTCGAATTTGGCAAACGGCGTTCGAGTGGGCAACCTACGACGGCGTGTTGCGCGGAATTCAATTGGAATCCGCAAAGACTAGTGCGGCACAAAAACCTGTTTTTCAAGCTCTCTTTTGCATTGATGACCGAGAAGAGTCGTACCGCAGGTATCTGGAATTTCAACAACCTCAGTGCCTTACGTACGGAACCCCTGGTTTCTTTGGTCTGGATGCCCGATACCTCCCTGCCGAAGGGAAATTCCCATCCAAAATTTGTCCGGCACCGGTGGAGACGAACCGAATTGTTCGCGAAGTGGGAAAACGTCGAAAAGAGCGAGACTTGCATTTTTCCAAAAGTTCTCATTCCTTCCACGGTGGATTTTTACTCGCCCAAAGTCTGGGATTTTTCTCTTTTGTTCGGCTTTTTTCACAGTTGATTCGGCCGGTGGAGTCCTCCAAAACCAGTTCTTCCAACCAACACATGCCGGAGGATACCCAACTCCTGCACGATTACGCTACGGTGGAGATCGCCGATCGCTTGGAGTTACTCCTGCGCAGTATTGGGTTGATGGAGAATTTTGCTCCGCTAATCTACATCGTTGGCCACGGCGCGAGCAGTACGAACAACCCCCACTACGCCGCGTACGATTGCGGCGCCTGCTCGGGTCGTGCAGGTTCCGTCAATGCGCGGTTGGTCGCGGAATGGGGCAACAACGAGGGGGTTCGAGCCGAGTTGGTCAAAAGAGGGATTTCAATTCCTCAAGAAACTCGTTTTGTGGGCGGATTGCACGACACAACACGGGATACAGTAACCTTCTACGACGAGGAGTCACTGCCGGAATTGTTGAAATTGGAACACGCCAAGAATAAGTTGACCTTTTCCTTGGCAGCCGGCCACAACGCTAAGGAGCGAAGCCGTCGATTTGAAAGCATACGCCAAAATGCAAAAATGGATGAGGCGCATCGAAAAGTTGGATTGCGTTCGGTGTCCTTGTTTGAGCCACGACCGGAACTCAACCACGCTACTAACGCGTTTTGCGTGGTGGGAGAACGTCGATTGACGCGCAATTTGTTTTTGGACCGTCGGGCCTTTCTCAATTCCTACGACCCCAAATGGGATGCGGAAGGGACCTCATTGCTCGCCATTTTAAAAGCTGCCGCTCCGGTTTGCGGAGGGATCAATTTGGAGTACTATTTCTCGCGAGTTGACAACCTACGGCTGGGTGCTGGCTCTAAGCTTCCCCACAACGTTGTAGGCCTCATCGGCGTTTCCAACGGAATCGATGGCGACTTGCGGCCGGGATTGCCCTCCCAAATGATTGAAGTGCACGATCCGGTTCGCTTGATGATGGTGCTGCAACAAGATCGAAACCTTGTGGAGCAGCAACTGAAAAGCCATCCTCCTACTTTTCGCTGGTTTGAATTGGAGTGGATTCACTTAGTGGTCATTGACCCGACGGATCACAAACTGTGGCGGTGGAATGCAACGCACTGGGAGGAGTACATCCCTTTCACGAAAACCATTCCACAAACAAAGGATTGGCTTACCGCAGCACAAGGAACGCGCTCGAATATTTCTGTCAAACTTCTTGAACGAACCAACCATGGTTGATTGGATTCCCTTGTTTTTGGCTTGGCCGTTGATTGGTTTTTTGGTCAGTTTGGTGGGCCCCGAACACCGCGAACAGTGGCATGCCCATTGGGCCCGATGGGTGGTTGGTGTGCAGTCCTTGGGATTGCTGGTTTTTTGCGCCTTTTGGTTGCAAATGGACGTTCCCTACTTCAATGTTAAAGAATGGACCCTGTTTTCCAGTCCGGACTATGCGTTTTATTTAGACTTCTACTTTGACCGAATTACCGCGGTTTTTGCGGGCCTGGGAGCCGGACTTGCGGCACTGGTCGTTGCCTTCAGTAGGGTCTACTTGCACCGAGAGGCCGGCTACAAACGCTTTTTCAACACCGTGCTGTTCTTTTTCCTCTCCTACAACTTAGTTGTGTTTTCCGGCAATCTGGAAACCTTATTCATGGGTTGGGAAGGATTGGGCATCAGTTCATTCTTGTTGATTGCTTTTTACCGCGAGCGGTTTCTTCCCGTCAAAAACGCGATCAAGGTGTTTTCCATTTACCGCATTGGCGATGTTGGACTGCTCTTGGCCATGTGGATGAGCCATCATTTTTGGTTGGAAAACGTTTCGTTTGTAAAGTTGTTGGAGCGCGACTTGATACATGATCACCTTTTGGAGCATTCCACGTTGGGCGTAGCACTCTCCGTCTCCATTTTGGTTGCAGCCATGGCCAAATCAGCACAATGGCCGTTTACTTCGTGGCTTCCACGCGCCATGGAAGGCCCAACACCTTCCAGTGCCATTTTTTATGGTTCATTGAGTGTTCATATCGGTGCTTTCTTGTTGTTGCGAACGCACCCGTTTTGGGAAAATCAAACCTCAGTAGTGGTACTCATTGCCGCCGTCGGCGTACTGACCAGCTTGATCTCCACAGGAATCGCTCGTGTTCAACCTTCGATTAAAGCCCAGATTGCCTACTCCTCAGCTGCGCAAATTGGTCTTATTTTTATCGAAATTGCTTTGGGCTGGGATACATTGGCCTTGTTTCACACGGTTGGTAATGCCTCTCTCCGGACTTACCAATTGTTGGTATCACCTTCGTCGGTTACGGTTTTAATTCGGGAGCAAATGTTTTCGTTCAACCCCGTTCGGAAAACGATTGAATCGATTTATCCCAATCGATTGAAGTACACTTTGTATTTATGGAGTTTGAAAGAGTTCAATTTGGATGCTTTTCACTATCGATTTTTGTGGGATCCTTTCAAGCGTGTTGGCAGAAGTTTGCGTTTTTTGGGATTGGAGCAGTCGGTATTTTCCTTTTTCTTGCTGGTTTTAGGCGGTACGGTTGGAATTCTACGGCCCGACTTGGTTTCCTTTGATTTGAGGGAAGGTCCACCGCTGGTATACATGGGCCTCGCCGTTGTTTTTGTCCTTCGGGCATTTTCCGAACGGAAGAGCATTCCTTTGGCATGGGGGATGTTGGCGATGAGCCATACCCTAGTGGCCTTATCCATTGGATTGACCGGAAGGCTACAGTGGGAAGAATGCCTCCTGTATTTAGGCGGTATATATGCGGCATATGGCTTGGGATTGATTGTTTATTCACGAACAGAGAAAGTCGTACGAATATGGGAATTGGGGCATTTCCACGGAGTGGTACACCGCAGACCTGTACTTACAGGATTTGGATTATTGGCTACTTTGGGAATCAGTGGATTCCCCATCACCACGGCCTTTTTGGGAGAGGATTTGCTGTTTTCCCACATAGCCGAAGATCAATTTGTATTGGCAGCATTGATGGCCGTTACATTTGTTGTTGACGGTTTAGCCGCGATTCGTATTTTCGCCCGTGTATTTCTGGGTCCCGACGATCGAAACCCGGCGTATGATTTGCTAAAAACGATTTAACGCGCGTCCTGAAATTTGGTTTGGTTGGTAGAGGCCCTTGTGCGTTGGGACGCGCGCAGCACAAGGATCTCGGAACCCGGTCGGAAACGACCGGGTTTTTTATTTTAGGATTGCATCAGACCGAAGATTAGACTCGGTGGGCATGCACGAAAAAAAACCAGCCCGAGGGCTGGTTTTAGTGCGTATAAACCACGCTGGCGGTGAGGGCGGGATTAGTTTCGCTGATCCCGTTGCGGGGGGGGCTTCAGAAGCCGAAACCCGCCGTTGCTTCGCACCGGCGGGTTTTTCGTTTTTGAGCTCACTAAAGTTAACTTCGCTCGCTCCAAAAACAAAAAACCCGCAGCTTTCGCTGCGGGTTTCGGCTTTCTGGCGGTGAGGGCGGGATTCGAACCCGCGGTACACTTACGCGTACGTCAGTTTAGCAAACTGGTGGTTTCAGCCTCTCACCCACCTCACCTTACTTACTGCCGAATGGCTTAATTCGGAGCCCTGTAAAAATCCTTAAATCCTTACGGGAGTGCAAATATACACCGATTTCGGCAATTAAGAAATTCCTC
>CAYXHJ010000170.1:0-272 GCA_964464855.1 uncultured Owenweeksia sp.
TGGTATGGATCGACCCCGGTCAGGAAAGCCTGCTGGCAGACACCGTGGAAAACCACCGCCGTTTGGGACGAACGGTAGTTTTGATGGCCCACGCCCAAACCCAAATAGACCGACTGCGCACCCTGTTTCAAGACATGGGCCGACTGGTTGAATTTGAGCCCGTTTTAGGCGCCTTGCACGCCGGATGGGAAGACCCCGTAGGCGGCCGCGTGGTGTACACGGACCACGAGCTCTTTGAGCGCTACCAACGTTTCCGATTGAAAAACGGATTC
>CAYXHJ010000170.1:287-4370 GCA_964464855.1 uncultured Owenweeksia sp.
GGGAAATTTGGCGGACTCCAAAAGATTGACGTGGGGGGTGCCGTACAGGAAGCCATCAAGCTGATTTATCGGGACAACGACGTGCTCTACGTGAGCATTCACAGCCTGCACAAGATTGCCAAGTTCAACGCCAAAGACGGCACCGCCCCTGCGCTGCACAAGTTGGGATCCGGTGCGTGGCAGACCCTGAAAGCCAAGGCCAAAAAGCGGGTCAAGGAGATGGCCTACGACCTCATTCAGTTGTACGCCCGACGCAAGGAAGCCCCCGGCCACGCCTTTGCTCCAGACTCCTACCTCCAGCACGAGTTGGAAGCGTCCTTTGCCTACGAAGACACCCCGGATCAAGTCAAGGCAACCGCAGACGTCAAGGCAGACATGGAAAAGCCGCGCCCCATGGACCGCTTGGTTTGCGGGGACGTCGGCTTTGGGAAAACGGAAATCGCCATACGCGCCGCATTCAAGGCCGCAACAGACGGCAAACAGGTCGCTGTTTTGGTACCCACCACCCTCTTGGCCTTCCAGCACTTCAAAACCTTCAGCAAGCGCTTGGCTTCCTTCCCCGTGCGCGTGGACTACCTGAACCGAACCCGGACCGCCAAAGAAACAAAGGCAATCCTCCAAGATTTGGCAGACGGCAAAATCGACATCCTGATTGGCACGCATAAATTGGTGGGCAAAGACGTACAATTCAAAGACTTGGGCCTACTGATTATCGACGAGGAACAAAAATTTGGCGTCAACGTAAAAGACAAGCTGAAAACCTTGCGCGTGCAGCTGGACACGCTGACCCTCACCGCCACCCCCATCCCCCGTACCCTGCAATTCTCGCTGCTTTCCGCTCGAGATTTGAGCGTCATGGCCACGCCGCCTCCCAACCGGCAGCCCATAGAGACGCACGTCATGGGCTTTGGTGAAGACGTGGTGCGCGACGCCATCCAGTACGAGTTATCCCGCGGAGGCCAAGTGTTCTTCATCCACAACCGCATCGAGAACATTCAGGAAGTCGCCGGCATGATTCAGCGTCTCGTACCGGATGCCCGTGTGGGCATCGCGCACGGCCAGCTGGAAGGCCACAAATTGGAGACCCTGATGCTCTCCTTCATGGAAG
This sequence comes from uncultured Owenweeksia sp., assembly GCA_964464855.1. Taxonomy (GTDB): domain Bacteria; phylum Bacteroidota; class Bacteroidia; order Flavobacteriales; family Schleiferiaceae; genus CAMDTE01. Next base: position 1,396 of record CAYXHJ010000170.1, read on the forward strand.
GCGATTTTGATGTACTGGTGAGCACCACCCTGATTGAGAGCGGATTGGACGTACCCAACGCCAACACCATTGTGATCAACCAAGCGCATCGGTTTGGCTTGAGCGACCTGCACCAAATGCGCGGCCGTGTGGGACGCAGCAACCGCAAAGCATTTTGCTACCTGTTGGCCCCGCCCCTGGGTTCCTTGCCGGACGAATCCCGCAAGCGATTGCAAGCCTTGGAACAGTTCTCGGACCTAGGCAGCGGCTTCAAAATTGCGCTCCGGGACCTGGAAATTCGGGGTGCTGGAGATTTGCTGGGCGCAGATCAAAGCGGCTTCATCAACGACTTGGGCTTCGATACCTACCAAAAAATTCTGGCCGAAGCCGTTTCGGAATTGAAAAAGTCGGAGTTCAAAGACCTATTTGCCGACACGCCCGGCGGTTGGGGAAACGAAGAAGCGGATTGCCTCATCGATACCGATTTGGAGGTCCTGTTGCCGGACAGCTACGTGAATTTTGTGGAGGAACGCTTGAAGCTCTACCAGGCGCTCGACGCCTTGGCCACGGAAAACGAATTGATTCGGTTCCAAGAGGGATTGGTGGATCGATTTGGCCCCTTGCCCCCCGCCGCCCAACGCCTGATGCAGGCCGTACGCGTCAAGTGGCTTGGCACAAAAATTGGACTGGAAAAGTTGGTGATCAAACAAAACAAAGCCATCGGCTACTTCCCTACAAACGCTCAGTCGGACTACTACCAATCGCCGTCCTTTCAGGCGGTGTTGCTCGCGTTGCAGCAACACCCGCGGACATTCCGCATGAAACAAAAGAACGAACGCCTTACCTTGGTGTGCGAGCCTATTCCAACACTGGAAGCCGCTTTGGCCGCACTCCACTTGTTGTTGCCGGCTGATGCAGCGACGGCAAACGGATAAAACTCATTGAATTTCGCCCATGATACGCGCCGAAAACATTTCCAAACGCTACGCGGACCACACCGCACTCAACGACGTGAGCCTCCACATTCCAAAAGGCAGTCTGTACGGTTTGCTCGGTCCCAACGGAGCGGGCAAAACCACTTTTCTGCGCATTTTGAACCAAATCATTGATCCGGATGCCGGGCAGGTTTTGCTGGACGGTCGTCCCCTGCAGCGGAACGATATTGCACGCATTGGATACCTGCCGGAAGAACGCGGACTGTACAAAAAAATGGCCGTTGGGGACCAGTCCCTCTACTTGGCTCGGTTGAAAGGTCTGTCCGAGGCGGAGGCCAAAAAAAGATTGGTGTACTGGTTCGAAAAGCTGGGCATGGAAACCTGGTGGGACAAAAAAATTGAGGAGCTTTCCAAAGGAATGGCGCAAAAAGTGCAGTTTGTTACCACCGTGCTCCACCAACCGGAAGTATTGATTTTTGACGAACCTTTTTCCGGGTTTGACCCCTTAGCGGCCCAGCAAATCCGCGAAGAAATGTTGGAATTGCACCGCAACGGCACCACCCTGCTCTTTTCCACCCACAGAATGGAAAACGTGGAAGAAATGTGCACCCACATTGGATTGATCAACAAATCCCGTCGGGTATTGGAGGGGTCCGTGGCGGAGGTGGTGCGCAGCCACCGCACCCACCGCTACACCGTGGTCTACCAAACATCGGACGGTTTGGCGCTGTCTGCAGAAGCCACCGCACCCTTCCATGTAGTGTCTGACGAGGCCTTGCCGGCCTCCGATTGGCGCACGGGGCGCTCCCTGTGTGTGCAGTTGACCGCCAACGAAGGATTGAACCACGTACTCAGTGCCTTGTTGCCCCATGCGGACGTCTTGGAAGCCCAAGAAGCCGTCCCCAGCATGAACGACATCTTCATTCAAACCGTTCAAAACGCCGCTTCATGAACCCCATTTGGATTGTTGCCCAACGCGAATTTTTGACCCGGGTTAAAAAGCGCAGTTTCCTAATCATGACCCTTTTGGGCCCCTTGTTTTTTGGCTTGCTCATGGTGGCCCCCGCCCTGCTGGCCTCCTTGCCCGAAGGACCCAAAAAATTGTTGGTGGTGGACCACAGCTACCTGTTGGTGGGGGAAAAGGGAATGGACGACGTGGTCTATGAATTTCTGAAACCCACACCAAAGGCCTTGGCCAATGGAAAGGAAATTTTGGAAACCAATTCGGAATTTGACGGTTTGCTGTACTTGCCCCCGAGCGAAAACAACGACCCGGATTACATCCTCAAGAACGCTAAACTTTTTTCGTTGGACGACTTGCCGATTTCCTTGCTGGCGGGTGTTGAAGACCAACTGGAGCAAAAGGCCTACGAGCAGAAACTGCGCTTGGAAGGCGTGGACCCGGAGGTGGTCAAGCGTGCGGAAACCAACGCGCGGCTGACGTCGGTTTTGATGGGCGATGCCGGTGAGGAAGAAAACAGTGCGGCAGAATTCAAAATGATCCTGGGCCTGGCGGCCGGGTACCTCATCTACATTTTTGTGTTCCTGTACGCCACCCAAATCATGCGCGGCGTGATTGAGGAGAAAACTTCCCGCATTGTGGAAGTCATCATTTCGTCGGTAAAGCCCATGCAATTGATGCTGGGCAAAATCACGGGGATTGCCAGTGTTGGGTTGCTGCAATTCATCATCTGGGTGGGACTCACCGCGGCGCTGTACGCCGGCTTGAGTGCTACGGTTCTGGCCGACGCCTTCAACCCCGAAGTCATTGCGCAGATGCAAGCGCAACCGGATTCCGGGGGCATGGCCGCTGAGGTTTTGAGTGCCCTGCACTCCATCAACTACCCACTCATTCTGAGCGCGTTCTTGTTTTACTTCTTGGGCGGCTACCTGCTGTACGGAGCACTCTTTGCGGCGGTGGGATCTGCCGTGGACGCAGAAGCAGACACCCAGCAATTCATGCTGCCGCTGACCCTGCCTTTGATCCTGGCCTTGTTGGTTTCCATGCGCGTCATGGAATCTCCAGATAGTCCGTTGGCGTTTTGGTTCTCCATGGTCCCC
>CAYXHJ010000171.1:0-4365 GCA_964464855.1 uncultured Owenweeksia sp.
GGAAAAGCGCTTCAGGCAGGCACGTCGCACTTCTTGGGACAGAATTTCGCCAAGGCCTTTGACGTTAAGTTCCAGAACAAAGATGGAAAGGTGGAGCATGTATGGGCGACCTCTTGGGGCGTCTCAACCCGCTTGATGGGGGCATTGATCATGACCCATTCGGACGACAACGGCTTGGTGTTGCCGCCTAAATTGGCACCGGATCAAGTAGTCATTGTACCCATTTACCGAGGTGAAGAGGAATTGGCACAGGTGGAAGAGGTAGCCAAAAATCTTCAAGCACAGCTGCGCGCTGCCGGTATTCGCGTGAAGTACGACGGCCGGGACACGCACAAACCGGGCTGGAAGTTTAACGAATACGAGTTAAAAGGAGTGCCTATTCGCATTGCCATAGGCCCGCGCGATGTTGCCAACGGAGTGGCGGAAGTGGCCCGACGCGACACGCTTAGCAAAGAATCAATGCCCATGGAAGGCCTGGTTGGCTCCGTTTCGGCATTGTTGGAAGAAATCCAGGCCAATCTGTTTTCCAAGGCGTCGGAATACCGAAATTCCACCACGAAGGTCGTCGATACCTGGGAAGCTTTTGAAGCCGCATTGGACGAAGGGGGCTTCGTAATGGCGCATTGGGACGGAACACCGGATACCGAAGAGAAAATCAAGGAACGGACTAAAGCGACCATCCGATGCATTCCATTGGATGCGCCAAAAGAGGCTGGAACGTGCATTTTGACGGGCAACCCATCGAATCAGCGCGTGGCCTTTGCTCGGGCCTATTGAGGTTCTCGTATCGTCATGGAAAACAAAGCCCGGATAGTCTGAAGTCTGGGCTTTGTTCGTTAAATTGCCGCATCCAGGTAGCTGGATAACACTTAATCGACCCCATTTCATACAGTACATGGAAAAGAATCCGTCGGACCGAATTATCGAGGTTTTATCGACCAAATCCAGCACCAAGCAGCAAGTTCACCGCAACGTACTCAACACGTTTGCACGATTGAAAGGGGTATTGATCCAATTGGCGGCTGAGCTCAATGCTGCCGTTTGCGACATTGACCGGCACGTGGTTGTGGAGTTTTTTGACCGAGGTGAATACGAAGCAGAAATCCGGTTTTCTGGAGATGCTCTGGTGTTCCAAGTGCACACCAACGCCTTTGCCTTGCCTCCAGACCACGTCCTTCGCAAACTTCCTGAAGCCAAGGCAGATCCTCTTTTCGCCTATTTTGGCATGATTCACGTCTACAACTTTTTGGCCGACTCGTTCCGCATGAATCGCCTCAACGATGCAGGGTATCTACTCGGTAGAATCTTGGTCAACAAAGATGGACGAGCCATGCTGGAGGGACACGACAAACTAACGCGTGCTTTGTCTGAGGGGCCTGTAGACGATACTTTGCTGAAAGAATGGGTTCAACAAGCTATTTTGTATGCCATGGCCTTTGACTTGATGGCCTCGCCGTTTGAAGGATTGGAGGAGGTTTCCGTAGCACAATTTTTGGACGTGAGCGGCCAGTTGAAGCAGCGGACTGCGAAAAAGTTGGGTTTCCGCCCAAGTTGATTCGGTTCTCGGCAGTTTGCCACAGTCCACACGGGTGTAAATCGTTCCGTACGGCGTAATCACCCGGTTGAGAGGAGTAGGGTCCGGGCCGAGGTACACCTCATGCGGGGAGGGGGGCAATCGATGCCCCAAGGCCTGTGCGCGTTGGTTGGTGGCTGTTGGTAAAGAAGAAAAGTTTTACCAACGCATTGGTTATAAGATGCTCCTTGGCAAAATCCCGTTCGATTTACGGACAACCGCATCGTATCGAATGGAAATAGGATGCCCACCAGCTTGGCTCTCGGGGTATTTCCAGCGAATAAAGTATTCTCGGAAATAAAAAATCTTCATCATGGATTTGGAAATTTAGAATCGTTGCGTACATTTGCACCCGCTTTCAACGGCCCGTTCGTCTAGCGGTTCAGGACATCTCCCTTTCACGGAGAAGATCACGGGTTCGAATCCCGTACGGGTCACAAGCCGATTGAAACAAAAAAAACACAACAATGGCCAACCATAAATCTGCATTGAAGCGCATCCGCCAAAGCGAAAAGCGTCGTGTGCACAACAAGTACTACCACAAGACTACCCGCAACGCGGTACGTCGTCTTCGTGAAAACAACGACAAATCCGAAGCCGCCGCTTTCTTGCCACAGGTTGTTGCTATGTTGGACAAACTAGCCAAGCGCAACATCATTCACAAGAATAAAGCGAGCAATTTGAAATCTTCGTTGATGAAGCACGTTGCTGCGCTGTAAATTGCACCGATCGGAATTTAAAAAGCCTCCCACATTGGGAGGCTTTTTTGTTTCTACTAAAGCCTCCTAATGCAGGAGTTTTTTTCGCACTTTCGGTCGCTGACATGGGGTCATCCTACAGAACACCTTAGCGGGGTTTTATTGAAGGGGTCTCACTCCGTGGGGTGCAAGGTTCCGAGATGGCCTTCTGCGGTACGTTGCTTTTGAATGAATTGCGAAGGGCGACGAGGCGAAGATTCAGTAGTTTCTGCGCGGGCGCTCTGTGCGAATCGATGGGTTGCGGTTCATTAGTCAATCGGTACAAACGAAATGGAGAGGTGACTGTGCTCTTCATGGAACGTGTTAATTGGAATTGCGGGTCATAAGGGACTTTTTCTTTAGCACTGTTCCCGTGTTTGTCCTTTACTTCATGCATGCCGGGATGACCTTGAAGTGATCGTTTGCCCGTATACCAATCATTCCGAACTTCCCCATTGCTGCGAATACTTTGGCGAGGGCTTCGCAGGACTGACTGCGTTGACTTTTTTGTGTTTGACCGGGATCGTTGTTCATTTCTTTTCGGACACTTCGTTGCAGACCAACGCGACCCCGAAGCACGCGCAATTGGCTCAGCAAAGTGAGCGGCAAACGGTCATGTATTGCCGTCATGCTTTGAACTTAATGCAGAACGTGGATTGCTCTAGGCAGATTTTTCGGGATTGATACGCCGCGACGAGTGGAGAATTTGCATCAAGCGGATGATAATGGTTGTAAACCGGTCGATCCGAATTTGTGTTGCTCTAAAAGTATCTGCCAACGGACAGCTGCCCCGAATTCTATTTTACAGCTTTCGTTCAGCGTTGGATTCGCGCCATCCAACGGATAGAACAACACCAAACTGCTGGTGAACGAATAAAAATCGTGTGAAAGTTCATAAATAAGGTCACCGATCCGTTGCGGGTAAAGTAATTATTGAATTAAGTGAATTGCTGATTATCAGTCGTTAATGAGTTTATTCGCAACGCAACCAGGGCAAAACCCCCGTAAATATTGAAGAAGTTGTTGATGTAGGCATTGCGGGTATCAAAAGTTTAGGTATCTTTGCAACCCTCAAACGAGCTAAGGCTTCACTGAGGAAAGTACACTGACAAGATCTGGCGTTAATTCCACTAGAATAACCCAAAATACGGCAACGAGTACCTTGCGGTTCTCCTTGAAAGGATTTGGAAAATTATTTTAGCGACCTATTGCAGGTATCGGAATTCTGCCTATCTTTGCAGCCCGAACGAGATGAGGCAACTCAAAAAGTTCTTTGTGTAATGGTCGATTGAATAGCGCATCTGATTTTCTCAGTTGTTTTTATGATGTCGACTGTACTCCCCAAACGAAACAAGCGGACCTAGTGTTGGCTGAAGATTGTGAAAGGGATTGGATGAGATCCAAACGTTCTTTATATACTGCGCAAAAAAAAATCGAGAAAAACGACCTGAAAATTTCTTTGGTTCGATCTTCGGATCGGCTCCAATAATAATAGAATGAATAGCCAGTCAAACAATCTTACAATGGAGAGTTTGATCCTGGCTCAGGATGAACGCTAGCGGCAGGCCTAACACATGCAAGTCGAGGGGTAGATTTTCTTCGGAGAATTGAGACCGGCGCACGGGTGCGTAACGCGTATGCAACTTACCTTATACTGGGGGATAGCCCGGAGAAATTCGGATTAATACCGCATATGCTCACAGTCTCGCATGGGACGGTGAGGAAAGATTTATCGGTATAAGATAGGCATGCGTCCTATTAGCTTGTTGGTGAGGTAACGGCTCACCAAGGCGATGATAGGTAGGGGGCCTGAGAGGGTGGTCCCCCACACTGGTACTGAGACACGGACCAGACTCCTACGGGAGGCAGCAGTGAGGAATATTGGGCAATGGAGGCAACTCTGACCCAGCCATGCCGCGTGAAGGATGAAGGTCCTCTGGATTGTAAACTTCTTTTGTATGGGGATAAACTTTTCTACGTGTAGGAAACTGAAGGTACCATACGAATAAGGATCGGCTAACTCCGTGCCAGCAGCCGCGGTAATACGGAGGATCC
>CAYXHJ010000172.1:0-583 GCA_964464855.1 uncultured Owenweeksia sp.
CCCGGGTTTACACCGGATCTCCTGAGCATCATTCTCGTTACGGCCACTCAGGCGCGCGGTTCCGTACTGATTCACCAAAAGATGTTTGAGAGCCGACTCTTCTTCACAGACAAGCTGATCGACATGGGCGCACAAATCATTTTGTGTGATCCCCACCGAGCAACCGTCATCGGATTGGACCGAAAAGTTCCTTTGCGTGGAACCACCATGGCTTCTCCAGACATTCGAGCAGGCATTGCCTTGTTGATTGCTGCTTTGAGCGCAGAAGGCACTTCCATCATTCAAAACATCGACCAAATTGACCGCGGTTACGAGCGTATAGACGAGCGTCTCCGAGGAATTGGCGCGAAAATTGTACGATTAAACGACTAACATACCACCTCATGAACAAAAATTTGAAAATTGCCGCTTGGACTGTGGCATTGGCAACCGGTGTTGCCGTCCTGTACGTGGCACGCACCAATGCTTCCTACGCCAAAGACCACGGCGTTGATTTAAAGACAGCTGCCCTGGAACAAATGGCCAACTACAACGTTGGCGACGTGGCCCCGGACTTGGCCTACCCAGATCCCAGCGGCAAGAG
>CAYXHJ010000172.1:593-2804 GCA_964464855.1 uncultured Owenweeksia sp.
AGTAGTCCTTTTGGACTTTTGGGCATCCTGGTGCAGCCCGTGCCGCATGGAGAACCCCAATGTGGTTCGCGTTTATAACCAATACAAAGACGCAAAATTCACTGCGGGAAAAGGCTTTACGGTATACTCCTATTCTTTGGATCAAAATAAAGATCGATGGGTGGCTGCGATTGCTCAAGACAAACTGGAATGGCCCAACCACACGTCGGATTTGAAAGGTTGGAATGCCGAAGGTGCGGGAATTTACGGGGTTCGTTCCATTCCCATGACCTATCTTCTTGACGGTGAAGGAAAGATCATTGCCAAAGGATTGCGCGGCCCCGCCTTGGAGGAGAAACTCAAAAGCATGCTGAAATAAGAGCGATTTGCTCGCAAGCCGCAACCCAACTTTTTCGGAACGACCTGTCAAATTGGCAATAAAAGCCATTTGGCAGGTCGTTTGATTAAAGCCCCATTATGAAAGCATCAAAGAACGACCCCCAGGCTCCGGAAGAAGCGCTTCACGAGCAATCCACAGCCCACGAAACGGATACTGCAAAAACAGAAGAGAACGAAGCGTCCGCCGAACCCTCTGCTGCATTGCAGGATCAAATACAGGAGTTAAAAGATCAAAACCTGAGGTTATACGCAGAATTTGAAAATTTTCGCAAGCGCACCGCGCGCGAACGATTGGAATTAATCAGCTCAGCAAACGAGAGCACCCTGAAGTCACTCCTCCCCGTTCTCGATGATTTTGAACGGGCCTTGAAACTCATCCCATCGGACGATGCCAATGCTGAAGGCATGCGTTTAATTCATGCCAAATTGACGGACACCTTAAAATCTCAGGGTTTAAAACCCATGGAACCTACGGCCGGGTCGTCGTTTGATCCCGAGTTTATGGAGGCAATAACCACCTTGACGGTGTCGAATTCAGATCAAGCCGGAATGGTTATTGACGAGGTCGAACGTGGGTATCGAGTGGGTGAAAAGATCGTCCGCTATGCGAAGGTTGTGGTGGGGAAAATCGCTGAAGCGTAAATCATGGCAAAGCGCGATTACTACGAAGTTCTGGGTGTAAACAAACAGTCTTCGGCAGAGGAAATTAAAAAAGCCTACCGCAAACTTGCGATTCAGTACCACCCGGATAAAAATCCGGACGATAAAGACGCGGAAGAGAAATTTAAAGAAGCGGCGGAGGCATACGAAGTGCTGAGCACTCCAGAAAAGCGCCAGAAGTACGACCAATTTGGTCACCAGGCTTTTGGCTCAGGTTCCGGTGGTTTTGGCGGCGGCATGAATATGGACGACATATTCAGCCACTTTGGCGACATCTTTGGAGACGCCTTTGGTGGTGCCTTTGGCGGCTTTGGTGGTGGACGTGGCGGATCCGTGCGAGGGTCGAATTTACGCGTTCGCGTGCGCCTCACCTTGGAAGAAATTGCGGCTGGAGTTGAGAAAAAAATCAAAATAAAGCGTGCTGTTCCCGCCGCCGGGGTTACCTACAAAACCTGCGACACCTGCGGCGGCCAAGGTCAAGTTACGCGCGTACAGAATACGATTTTAGGCCAAATGCGCACGGCAGCGGTTTGTCCCAATTGCCAAGGCAGCGGTAAAAAAGTAGATCAAAAACCGGCCGGAGTAGGTCCGGACGGATTGGAAAAAGTTGAGGAGGTTGTATCCATTCGCATCCCGGCTGGCGTTCAAGATGGCATGCAATTGCGCGTTGCCGGAAAGGGCAATTCCGCGGCGGGCGGCGGTGCTGCCGGCGATCTCATCGTTGCCATCGAAGAAGAGGAACACGATGCATTGAAGCGAGACGGTCAAACCTTGCACTATGAACTTTTCTTGAGCATACCGGACGCCGCGTTGGGTGCGAGCGTTGACGTTCCGACGTTGCAAGGAAAGGCACGCGTGAAGATTGAACCCGGTACCCAAAGCGGTAAGGTTCTGCGCTTGAAAGGGAAAGGATTGCCCAGTGTGGACAGTTACGGAACGGGAGATCTTTTGATCCACGTTCAGGTTTGGACGCCTCGGAATTTGAGTAGTGAGGAGCGCTCGTTGCTTGAAAAACTCCGCGAAAGTAAAAACTTTGAGCCCAATCCAAATTCTTCTGACAAAGGATTTTTTGATCGGATCCGGGACATGTTCTAATCGGTCGATGCTTATTTAACTGCAAAGAGCCCGGCGAAGCCGGGCTCTTGGTTTATAGTCGTGCAACACTATTTAGTA
>CAYXHJ010000172.1:2814-3535 GCA_964464855.1 uncultured Owenweeksia sp.
CGGCGAAGCCGGGCTCTTTGCAATGAATAGCTGGTTCTATCGGTTAGCGCAATACCGTAACGGCTCCGCGGTATCGAATTTCCAAGCCATTAATCAGATAAAAGTAGTAAGTTCCTGCCGGCAAGGGCTCGTCTTTCTGATTCGTGCCGCCCCAGTCGTTTCGGTAGGGGTCTGCGCGGAACACTTCCGCCCCCCAACGATTGTAAACAATCAATCGGCAGGCATCTTTATACTGCACCTCTGCCAAATCCAAAACATCGTTTTTTCCATCACCGTTGGGCGTAATGGTATTCATTACCGAATCCAGCGCCGGTTCCGTATGCTTCGGTAGCCAATAAACGAAAACGGTATCCAAGCCCAAGCACCCCTCGGGGCTCGCTCCAATCACGTAAAATGTAGTAGAATCCAAGCGCATCCACGCTTGCGGGGCCTGCTGTCTGGGGTTGTTAAAATAAACGGCTTTATCTGCAAACCAACGGTACAGAGATGCATCGGTGGCCGCCAAATAAACAGTATCGCCCCGAGCAATGGCCGTATCGGGTCCTGCGTCAATATCAAAGGTGTAGGCGAAAACTTCTACCGAATCGTACAGCGTGTCCGAACAGGTAGCCGAATGAACCACCAACTTCACCGGATACTTGCCGGGCGCATTAAAATCAACAGGGCCGACGGTTTTTCCACTGGCCATGGGCAACGATGCATTGGCACCAAAAGTCCACGA
>CAYXHJ010000172.1:3576-4346 GCA_964464855.1 uncultured Owenweeksia sp.
TAAAAACAAAGTCCTGAACATCCAAGCAAGGGGTACCCGTGTACGATATGGTGTAGTCCGGTGCATCTAAAATGCGGTAGGGAACAACCACCGTGTCCGTGCACACCAAGCCTCGGTTAACGATAAACGTTACGTTGTACCAGCCGGTATCTGGAAATGCAAACGTAGGTGTGGGCGAGTTGGAAGTATCCGAATTGGTTCCGGGCACGCCAAAATCCCAAAAATAATAGAGTGCACCCGGCGTTTGTGCTTGAAATTGAACCGTACGCCCACCGCACAAAAGACTTGGGTCTTCGATTTGCGTCAATACGTCGGCAACAATGTTGTTGATGCACGCAGTAACGTTGAATTGATAATCCCGACGTACAGTAGTTAAAAGCTGACCGTTGCGGTATTCGCTCACGCAAAGTCCCACCACAAACTGACCGGTGGTGGTTGGCTTCCCCGTCAGCAATCCCGTTTGTGCGTTTAACGTGAAACTACCCGGTAAGGGCTGCGTAGGCGTATACGGCGCAACAAAGGTTAAGGCATTGTACGGCGGAGCTGTAGGTGGACTCGGTTGCGGATTTCCGCTGCTCCCCCCGTTGTAAATATCGCACAATTCGTAGTACAAGGAATCGCCGTCGGATTCGGTAACCGAAGCATCTACTTGTGCGTTGTCTCCCAGGCACAACACAATAGGCGGGACGGTTGCGTAGGCGGGAGATGAATTGCAAGCCGCATCGTTGGACGGAATCTGTGCGAAATAGGAATTTCCACGTGAACCGGGA
>CAYXHJ010000173.1:0-4272 GCA_964464855.1 uncultured Owenweeksia sp.
ATCATGGACGTGGGCAGTCGCTCCGAGCTCAAAAGCGATGTACTCAAGGACCTGGGCACGGTTCGTTTGCGAATTTTGCAGCTAAAGTGTACGGTTCTTCGGTATTTACCGACGCTGCGCGCTACGAGGCTTGGGCGGCCAACCCCACGTTGGCGTCTGTAGAGGGCGATTTGCTGGGCCAGGCCATGAAGCAAATTTGGGACCTCCGCACGGGCGGCGCCAAGGCACGCAAGGCTACGGCAGACAAAAAGGCTTTGGCCTACCGTCAGTGGACCGCGGCCGTACGCGAGATGATGCCAGAGAAGAAGTGGGCGCCGGACGCCAACTCCACCATGCGCATGACCTACGGCAAGGTGGGCAGCTACCAGCCCAAAGACGGCGTGACGTTCAAGCACTACACCACTTTGGAAGGCGTGATGCAGAAGATGGACAACAGCAACCCAGAATTTGAGGTACCCGCCAAACTGAAGGCGCTGTACGACGCCAAAGACTACGGCATCTACGCCAACGCGGCGGGTGAATTGCCCGTGGGCTTCATCTCCAACAACGACATCACGGGTGGCAACTCCGGTTCTCCCGTAATCAATGCCCGCGGCGAGTTGATTGGAACGGCGTTCGACGGCAACTGGGAGGCCATGAGCGGCGATATTTTCTTTGAAACGCAGCTGCAGCGCACCATTTCGTGCGACATCCGCTACGTTTTGTTCATCATCGACAAGTACGCCGGCGCCGGTCACTTGGTGCAGGAGATGACTTTGGTGAAGTAATCGAGTCTGTGGTTTGCGCGCCCCAGCGGCCGCGCAGCCCCAGTTTTAAGAGGCCGCCTCGCACGAGGCGGCCTCTTTTTTTGGTCCGCCCGCAGCGTCTGCTGACCCACTCAATTCTCCAAGGCCGTCCGGCAGGGATTTGGTACCTTTGCACCTTCATCAGAACGCCATGGAAGTATCCCACAAAGCCGCCCATTTGATTGGCAGCGAGATCATCAAACTCGCTGGAGAAATCAATGCGCTCAAAGCGCAGGGAAAGGACATCCTTAATTTGACGATTGGCGACTTTGATCCCGCGGTGTTTCCATTGCCTCAGGCACTGTCCGAAGGCATTCAAGCGGCTTACCGCGCGGGCGAAACCAACTACCCGCCTGCGGACGGCATTGCGCCGCTTCGGGCCGCCATTGCCCAGTGGTACGCGGATGCTTTGCAGTTGCCGTGCAACCCCAACACCGAAGTTCTGGTGGCTGGTGGCGGCAGGCCTTTGATCTACGCCATTTATCAAGCCTGGGTGAATCCGGGCGAACAAGTGGTGTACCCCGTGCCCAGCTGGAACAACAACCACTACACCTACCTCGTGGGGGGAACGCCTGTGGAACTGGAAGCGCTGCCGGAAAACGGCTTCATGCCCACGCCGGAACAAGTTCTTCCCACCTTGGAAACCGCCAGTTTATTGGCCTTGTGCTCGCCCTTGAACCCCACCGGGACTGTTTTTACGGCCGACGGTTTGGGTGCCTTGTGCGACGCCGTTTTGGAGGAAAACCGACGTCGAGCCGACAGCGGCAGACGCCCCGTTCTCGTATTGTACGACCAAATGTATTGGACCCTCACCGGCGACGACACCGCGCACGTGCATCCGGTGGGTTTGCGCCCGGCAATGAAGGAGTTCACGGTGTACGTGGACGGCATTTCCAAGAGCTTTGCGGCTACGGGCGTGCGCGTGGGCTGGTCCGTGGGGCCAGCGCCGTTGATCGCTAAAATGAAAACCCTCCTGGGCCACTTGGGCGCTTGGGCTCCCAAGCCCGAACAAGTGGCGGTGGCTCGTTACTTGGGCACTGCACAGGCGGATCAGGACGTTCGGGTGATACAAAAGGCTTCCTTGGAGCGCTTGATGGCGCTCCACGCCGGTTTCCAAGCCTTAAAGGCCGAAGGTCTTCCCGTGGACTCCATTGCCCCACAAGGAGCCATTTACTTGTCCGTTCGGGTGGATTTACCCAACGCTACTGCGCATTTGCTGAACGACGCCGGCATCGCCCTCGTGCCGTTCGGCGCCTTCGGCGCCTCCGCCACCAGCCCCTGGTTCCGCCTCTCCGTTGGAACCCTTCGCCTCACAGATATAGAACCTTTACTGCACCGACTGCGTTCCCTATTCGCATGAAAAATATCCGAAACTTCTGCATCATTGCCCACATCGACCACGGAAAAAGCACCTTGGCCGATCGCCTGTTGGACGTCACCAAAACCGTGTCTTCTCGCGAGAAAATGGCCCAGTTGCTGGACAACATGGATTTGGAGCGCGAGCGCGGCATCACCATCAAGAGCCACGCCATTCAAATGGACTACGTCCGCGGCAAAGAGCACTTCCGTCTGAACTTGATCGACACCCCGGGCCACGTGGACTTTTCCTACGAAGTTTCCCGGAGCATCGCGGCCTGCGAAGGGGCCCTGTTGGTGGTGGACGCTTCCCAAGGCATTCAGGCCCAGACCATTAGCAACCTGTACCTGGCCATTGAGCACGACCTAGAAATCATCCCCGTCCTGAACAAACTGGACCTCCCCGGCGCCAATCCGGAAGAGGTGTCGGATCAAATCATCGACCTCATTGGGTGCAAAATGGAGGACATTTTGCGCGTCAGTGCCAAAACGGGCGACGGGGTTCCGGAACTGTTGGATGCCATAGTGGACCGAATTCCCGCGCCGAAAGGCGAGGAAGAAGCCCCATTGCAGGCCCTCATTTTCGACTCCGTCTTCAATTCCTACCGCGGCATTGAGGCCATCTTCCGCGTGAAGAACGGCGTCATCAAGAAAGGCCAAAAAGTCAAGTTCATGGCCACGGACAAGACCTACTTCGCGGACGAGGTGGGCATCCTCAAACTGGACAAATCCCCGCGTGACGAAGTGCGCGCCGGCGACGTGGGCTACCTCATTTCCGGCATCAAGGACGCGCGCGAGGTCAAAGTGGGCGACACCGTCACGGGCACCGATAACCCAGCCACAGAGGCCATTGAAGGTTTTACGGACGTGAAGCCCATGGTTTTTGCCGGCATTTACCCGGTGGATACCGAGGAATTTGAAGAGCTGCGCGCCTCCCTGGAAAAACTCCAGCTGAACGACGCCTCCCTCACCTACGAGGCTGAAACGTCGGCCGCCTTGGGCTTTGGTTTCCGTTGCGGCTTCCTGGGCATGCTCCACATGGAGATCATCCAGGAGCGTTTGGAGCGCGAATTCAACATGACCGTCATCACGACGGTACCCAACGTAAGCTACTACGCCTACATGAAGTCCGATCCGGGCGCGCGCGTGCTGGTAACGAATCCGTCGGACTACCCCGACGTCACCCGTTTGGACCGCATTGAAGAACCGTACATCAAGGCGCAGATCATCACGAAGTCCGAATACGTTGGAGCCATCATGACCCTCTGCATCGACAAGCGAGGCGAGATCAAAGGGCAGTCCTACCTGACTTCCGATCGGGTGGAGTTGACCTTCGACATGCCGTTGGCAGAAATCGTATTCGACTTCTACGACCGCCTCAAGACCATCTCCCGCGGATACGCCAGTTTTGACTACACGCCCACGGAATACCGGGCGTCGGACCTCGTGAAAGTGGACATCCTGCTCAACAGCGAACCGGTAGACGCGTTGTCTGCCTTGATCCACCGCACCAAGTCCCACGACATCGGACGCAGGCTGTGCGAGAAACTCAAAGAACTCATCCCGCGCCAGCAGTTCGTCATTGCCATTCAAGCCGCCATTGGCGCCAAGATCATTGCCCGCGAGACCCTGTCTGCCCTCCGCAAAGACGTAACCGCCAAGTGCTACGGCGGCGACATCTCCCGCAAGCGCAAACTTTTGGAAAAGCAAAAGGCGGGCAAGAAGCGCATGCGGCAGTTGGGCAACGTTGAAGTTCCCCAGCAAGCCTTCTTGGCCGTTTTGAAGCTGAACGACTAGTCAACCACCACGTATCTCTTTGCACCATGGCTCAAAAATCCCCACTCGACCGGTTGAAGGACTTGAATGCGCAGGCCCAGTTGGGCGGCGGTCAAGCCCGCATTGACGCTCAGCACGCCAAAGGAAAATTGACCGCGCGGGAGCGCATCGAGCTTTTCCTAGACCCCAATTCTTTTGTGGAAATTGGCCGACTGGTGGAACACCGGAGCACCTTGTTTGGCTTGGACCAACAAAAATTCCTGGGCGATGGCGTGGTGACCGGCTACGGGTTGGTGGACGGTCGCAAGGTGTTTGTTTTTGCACAAGACTTCACGGTATTGGGCGGATCGTTGGC
>CAYXHJ010000174.1:0-4259 GCA_964464855.1 uncultured Owenweeksia sp.
CGGCGCTTGCGATACCGTCCCGTGGGTGGCCATGCTCAAGTTCACGGATGCAGACGCGTTGTTGGTTTGAACCCAAAACGCCTGGAGCGGCGCGACCGCATCGTCCGCATTATTGCCCGCTGGACTGTGCGCATGGTACTGGCCCGCGTTACTGTTGGACTTGGGATCCCAGCGGTAGATGGCGCCTTTCATGTTGTTGGCAGCGGTAAAAGCGGTAGAACTCATGGAGCAAGTAAACGGATTGGCTACCAAATTCCACCCGCGCTTGCCCAAGGTACCGGAATTACTGACCGACACAGAAGAATTCGCAGTTAAATCGGTTAGGGAAACGGTTAAATTGTTCAAGGGAACAGTTCCCGTAACCCCCACCAAACCTGCAGCAGTGCGCACTCCGTTGTTGAACGTAGTGGCTCCATTCGTGAAGCTGCCCACATTCGCTATGTAGCCCTTTCCAGGTGTCAGAGCATCCGAACCTGCAGATACCGGCTGCCAATCTTGGCCGCTCCAGCCGAACAAGTTGTACAAACCGTTGCCATCGATTCCTACGGTGCCAGCGTTTGCACCTGATCCCGTGAATACGGAAGCCGTTGCGTTGGCAAATGGGGCTGCAAGCAAATGCCGCCCGTCCTCCAAGAACTGTTGCTGCGTAACAGAACTACCCACACCGGCGGCAAAAGATCCACCGAATTTCAATTGCGCGTAAGAACCGTCGGATACGTTGGACGCCGCCAAAGTCAATGCACCGTTGTTGGTCACGTTGCCTGCAATGTTCAAGTACTTGCCCGCAGCGACCGTTGTGTTGGTGGCATTCAAAATCAAGTCGCCGCTGTTTGTGGTGGTGATGTTGTCGTTGACTGAGAAATTCGAAGCGTTTACGGCAACGGTACCACCGGCCGACAAACCATTGCTCACCGTAACCGTGCCTCCATTTAGTTCAACAGGACCGGGAATAGTTGTTGCCGCCGTCAACGTTAAATTTGACGAATTTCCATTTTTACCCAAGGTTAATCCCGCGCTGGTAACCGTCAAATTAACAATCGGATAAGAAATCGCTTGGTTAAACGAACTTCCAGAAGGTTGGTAAACGAAACTGCCCGCCGCTGCAACCGTTCGCGCATTCGAAGTCAAACCACCCAACGTAAGGTCGCTGATCAACTGAACGTCACCTCCGGTTGACGTTAAGTTTGCGTTCAGGTTGATGGTGCCTTTGGTTTCATACAGCAAATTACCCGAAACCGAAACATCGCTCGACACATTTAAATTGGAAGTTACCGTCGGACCACCCACGGTCAATGAAGAAACACCGGAAAGTACCACCGACGAAGTGGGAAAAGACAAAGCACCGGTAAAACTGGTGCCGTACGGCTCCACTGCTACCGAGCCCGATGTATGTAATTCTACATTCCGGGCCAACGAAAACTGCGTGGTTTTGAAAACAACATTGGAAGTTGAGGCGGTTACGTATGCACCGGTTGAGCGACTTCCTAAACGTAAAACATCGCCACCGACGGATGATACATTAATGCCTCCAGAACCAGCTACCAACCTAATTTCACCGGAACCAGACAACAACTCCGTTCCTGAAATGCGAATTTCACGCGTGTCCGTTGATTGGCCCTCAAAATAGATTGAACCAGAACCGGTAGCGGCAAACGTATTCCAGCTCGACGCACCCCCGGGTGCATCCGAACTCAACCCCACATTCTCACTGGCCGCTCCTGAAGCCAATCCAACCACACGAATCGACCCGTTTTGCGTTTTGTACAAGCTTCCCGGATTCGTTGAATTGCGCCAAGGTGCCAAATCCAAACCCGAGGTCCATGTTGTGACACCTGTACCTGGGTTGGAACGACCTAAGATATAAACATCGCCGTCTGTGCCCGCATCCAAAGTAAATCCTTGGTAAATCCCCATGCCCATGGTGCCGTGTGCGGTTCCAATCTGAGTGGAAACGCGTGCATGTGCCCGAAAATCACCGCCACCCGTGTACAACTTGATTCCGCTATTCTGCGAACTGTTGAGCTCTGTACCCAACAAGATTCCATATTGGAATAAAGTCCCGCCGTAGTTGGCCGCATAGCCATCGGGATACCCGTCGTTCGCAACCAATCCCGTCATTAACGCGGAAGTACCCGAACCCACACCTCCGTCGTCCAAACCACCTGCTAAAATAAGGTGACCACCTCCTGTAGTGTGCGTGTTGTTGGTGCGATCTGCGGTAGTTCGGGTATCCAAAACAGCGCCATTACGCACCAAAACGCCGCCCACACCGTTGTTGTCCGAATCCACCCAAAACACAATATCTCCCCCATTGGTGCGAACAATTCGGTTGGCGTCCACTCGAATGCCTCCGGTAACTTTAACCACAAAATCTGCTCCCGGCTCTGTCAAATTGATTTCACCCGAAACCGTCATGCCTGAACCCATGAAGTTCATCTTTTGAGTGACCACTTGGTTCGACGTTTGGTGAATCACAAAGCCGGATGTGTTTGTGGAGGAACCAAAATTGAGGACCGGAGTACTGATGATGTATTTATTGATCGGAAAATACATGGATCCATTAAAATCACCCAATGCAGGAATGATATTTACCGAAACGGCTGCGGAGATCGTCCTGGTACCGCTTGAAGGATTGTCTATTTGGTTCCGCGTATAAAAATAAATACTTCCATTCGGCGAATCCCAGTTAACATAAAGCTGAATGTCCTGAGAACAAATTGTAATATCACCGGATACTGGAATGGTGGTGGTGATGTCTACATATTGGGTATTTCCAGGAACTCCCCATGTGAAACTTCCGAGGGTTTGAGGAAATGTCCAAATGTTCCAAATTTGGTTGAAACCAAAGTCTGGTCCTGCTCCGCCGGGAACAAAAACAAAGGCACCGGTAGTGCTCATCGACGAATTTCCGTTGTAGCGAGCAATCATGTTGGCTTTAATCGTGATGTCCCCGTCGGTTGCTAAAATACTGTTGTTGTTATGGTTATATAGGTATTTATCGCCCTGTTCATCCGCCCACAAAAGCACGTCTCCACCAGAAGTGGTAATGGTGTTGTTGCTGTTCCAAAAAATAGGACTGTTAACAACAGTACCTCCCAAATTTGTGGCAACAAAATTGGGATCTTGAGCACCGTCGTTGGGCACAGTAAGACCGTTCCAGGTTGTGGACAACAAACCTCCACCCACGTACACATGACCGCCTTTGGTGTCAATGGCACGTAGCGAAACACCGCCGGAAACATTCCCGTCAACGTCCACCCACACCACCACATTCAAAGGGCCTCCGGTTGTACCCACGATGCTTGCACCGCTGTTCATAATGAAGTCACGGTTGGATTTAATCGTGAGTGTGGTGTTTAGGTTGGAAGCAGCTTTGGTGATGGTATTCGCCAACACAATGTCTTCTGCGGGACCGTTGATTACAACATTGTCCAGTGCCAGCGCAGCATTTACTACGGACACATGAATATTTGCCGTTCCGGTCACCGTAATAACCGCAGGATTTGATCCAGACAAGGACCAATTCGTTCCAGAAGTTCCTGTTTCCCCTGTGGCGGATACAGTCAGCGATTGACCGTGCACCGCAGAAATGCCAAAAAACAGAAATAAGGCCAGATGGTATACGTGCTTCATAAAAACCGAAGTATTGGTTTGGTAATCTATTATTCCCCCATTCAGCAGCTGTTCTGACGAACAAATCAAACAGATTGAGACACGGGACAAATTTTGTTGAATTCCTTTTAGTGCGCCCCACGGTCGGTGTATCGATTCCCATATGGGTGTTCGATTACTTTTTATTTATTGATTATCAATTGATTACAACAGAATTATACGAAATCGTTCTCCGGTAAATGATCCCTGTTGTTCGAAAATTTGAAACCGGATTGTACAAGATGCACACTATCCAAGCACGATTGTCGTGCACACTTAATCGAATTCCAGGCGATTCAAAGGCCAACACTCCACGTGAAACGGACCACTTGTGAAATTCCACACAACAGGAATCCAGTACAACTGTTTGTTCGGTTCCGACAAATTGTACTCTGCAGCCACTACGAAAAACGGGCCCCGAGGGGCCCGTTTTTTCAACCAAAACTCCGGAAACGCCTACAGCATCACCCGCACAAACACCGTAGACCCGTTGGCCAAACGCGTGCGTACCAGGTAAACGCCGTGCGGCAACGTTGCGTCGATGGGCGCTGTATGCACCGAAGTGCCGTCCAAGACCACCTTGCCGAATTGGATTTCCTTGCCGTCCA
>CAYXHJ010000175.1:0-4242 GCA_964464855.1 uncultured Owenweeksia sp.
GCCCGAAGTTGGATGAGTAGCTGTATTGAGGCACGAGCGGTGCGGGAACCGAAAGTGACAAGGTGTCCACATCCGTACCCACGCTGTTGGTAACCGTCAATACTACGTTTTGCGCACCGGGCATGACGTACATTACGGAGTGTGGGCCTGGACCAGAGGCTACTGAAGGGGCTGCGTTGGGTCCGAAATTCCACGTATACGTACTGGTGGAAACGACGTTGAGTGCGTTGTAGGTTTTGTTGGCGCCCAAACACACCGTACCGGATACCGGCGCGATGTTTGCAACAGGCGCCACAGCGGTGTTTAATTGAACATTGACGTTGTCCAAGTACAGGTTATTACCGTAGCCGTTGATGCTTGCAAAACGGAATGCAACGGAGGTTAGGTTCGAAGGAAAATGCACCGTATCCACACGCCATTGGGCGGCGTTGTTGGGGGTGAACGCAGACGTAGAGGCTGCCGTTGTGGCCAATTGGCTCCAGGTTTTGGAATAACCGGATGGAGTCCACGTTAGGCCGCAATCCGTTGAGATGTCCACGCGAAGACCGTCGGGGTAATTAGCACTGTACGGGGCATAAGCCACGTCGAAGGTCATTCTTCCTGCCGCATTTTGAACGTTCAAGGTCGGCGTAATCAAGTAATCTTCCGCTAACGGTGCATTGTAGTTGTAGTTTTCCAATCGAGCCGCCATGCTGGAAGTTCCATCTCGATTTACCACGGTCACGCGGTCCCAAGTGGTTCCGTTGTCTGGGTTCACCAACGACCAGCCCGACGGCACCCATACTCCGTTGAAGTTTTGGGTCAAAGGCAATAACGCGCCGTTGCTCACCGTAATCGCGTTGGAAATTGCCGTAGTATCCGATCCAAAAGGATTGGTCGCACGCAACGTAACTGAGTAGACTCCCGTTGTAGGGATTTGAATTTGTGCCGTGGCGGAAGTGGAGTCCGTTCCATTGACAAATACGGCACCGGAAGGCTGAATGCGCCATACACGAGTGAGCGAACCGTTGGTGCTCACGTCGGTAAGAACCACAACTTGACCGGGGCAAACATTGGATGGTGTGGCAGTAAAGGCAGCAACCGGAGCCGACGTAATCTCCTGAATGGAGATATCGTCCACCGCCAAGTCCGATGAACCCGTAGCGCCTGTAGTGCCGCGCAGTCGGATTTGAATTACCTTGCCCACGTAATTGGCCAGCGAGGCTTTGATTTGGAACCAACCCGCTCCTTGAGGTCCGGATTTAGCGGGAACTACATTTAAGTTCCATACGTTGTCGGCCAAAACATCAATGGAGAAGGTTCCAATACTTGCACCGTTCATGTTGACCCACGCACTGAGTTCCGGCAAAGTGGTGTTGGCCAGATTGACGCATGGAAGCAGCAAATGCGCCTCTTGGTTGAAGCAGTTGGTCGATTCCAGGTACACGTATTTACCGTTTCCGGTGGTATGATCACCGTTGGGTCCGGTATTGGCCGTGGGGGTCGTGCCGTTGTGAACCCGCCAATCGATTCCGTCCACAGCACCGTTGGGCGCATTGGTAAGCCCTCCGCCCAACGCACACACCGTGCTGGCGCAGTTGGATGTTGTGGCGCAGTTGGTAAAAGCGTCAAAATTTTGCGTGTAGGGCAGGGTAGCTACAGCGCCAGAGGCTACAACGTTAAACACCACTTTAGCGGTGTCGTTGTAGCGGTTTTGGTCGCCGACGAGCGAACTGTAAACGGAGAGGGTGTAGGTTCCCAACGCGCCGGCATTTGCAGGAACCGTAAAGGTTACTGGGCCTTGGTATCCGGGCAGGAATGTTCCGGAAACCGTTTGAATTGCGGGCGCTCCGTTGTTCAGTCGGTACGCAAAAGGTACTGAGGTAAGCGTGTCTGTCCCCACATTTCTCCAAACAAATTGCACGTTGATGCTGCCGGTGGGCTGGCACGACGGCAGTTGCCCAGCAACGGGTGCCGTGATGGCTTGAACGGCAGCGTCTTTTTGCACAATACAACCGCTCAAGGTCGTCCCTTTCTCAATAGCGATGCTCCGTCCACCGGTGCGTCCGTTGTTGGTAACTGCGGCAACGGCAAACCAGGTGTTTTGGACGGCGGGCATCACTACGGTCAGGGTAGGAGCTATAACGGTAGTTAACGAATCCATGTCTCGTGCTCCCAAGCGGTAAACGGTGTAGGCGAATGCACCCGGCACGGTATTCCAGGTCAGCTTGGTGGAGTCTGGACACATCCAAGCCACCGTCAATCCCGATGGAACGGCGATGTTCTTCAAGGGAGCATTGGTTTCATCCGACTGCGTTCCGCGCACAATGCGGAGCCGCAAATCACCCGTGGGCGTGGTGGGCACACTCCAGTTGGCCGATCGGGCGTTTGCCGGGGCTGTTCCCGCAAAAGACCAAGACGCACCGCCGTTTGAACTCCATTCCAAAGTGAACGGGGTTGTACCCGCTGATGCATCCCAGCGAATGGACTCGTTGGAACCGGGTATAACCGCTTCTCCGCCCATCGGATACGTCAATTCCACGTAATCCGGCACAAATTCATAGACCACGTAGTATTTCTGTGGTCCTTGTGGAACGTTGAATCCATTGACTAAGATTTTGTACGGTCCTGCCAATGGATCGTTCAACGTCACTTGCTCCACATTGTTGAGGGAGTCTACCGCACGCACCGCAACGCCGTTCAAACTGGCAACATTCTTGTTGGGATTCAGTACCCAAGGCAGCCAAAATTGACCGTCGCGAACCAGACGAAAATTCAAGTTGTTGACCAAAGCGCGCCCGGCGTTTGCCAGGGCTTCGGGATCCGTCCAGTACACCATCACCCGAAGTTCCTTGGTATTGGCGGGTACCGTGAGGTTCAAGGTGTCCGTTTGTCCGGCACCCAATGAATCAATCATGAATCGATTTTGTTCGATGGCTCGGGCGGCGCGCAAAGCATTGATTCGTCCGTACCCGTAGAGAAAGTCCGGACCAGCATTGCCCAAATCATCCGCCGTATTCATCAAAATGGCTTTGATCAGCCCCCCGTCCGGGTCTTGGGCATTGTGGGTAGCGCGGTAGGCGTGGTACAAGGTTGCAACGGTACCGGCCGTGCCGGGGCACGCCATAGACGTTCCGGTGTACGACGCGTAGCTGTGGTTCTCAATGGTGGAGAACACGTTGGTTCCCAAAGCAGCAACTTCCGGTTTGATCCGACCGTCGTGGGCAGGTCCGCGGCTGCTGCTGGCAGCAATCAAATCGTTGCCGTCCAAATTCGCTACGGCAATCACGTTTTTGGCTTGCTTGTGCCCGCCCGTAATGTTGCCCCATCCAGCTCCCGCGCCGTAATTGCAGTTGGCCGTTCCGTTGTTTCCTGCGGAAAAGATGTGCATCAGTTTTTTGTTCTGACGGATGTCTTGGTCCATCGTTCGGGTATTCAGGGTGTACCCAGCATTGCAACCGTCGGAGTAGGACGAGTTCGTCACGCGCACAGCGTGCGTGGTGTAGTGGTTGTCTACCTGGGTAAGGTTGCCCGGGTAGGAATAATAAACCAAATCCGCGCCTGGAGCATTTCCACGTCCTCTGGGGTCTTTATTGCCACCGCCCAAAATCGTTCCCGCCACGTGGTCTCCGTGATTGCCTTGCGATGGATTCGAATAGTTCGCCAAAATGCGACCGGTGTAATCCACGTGCGGACCGATGTCCCCGTCGTCGCCATGGCCCACCACAACCCCCGTCCCGTCGTAGGCACGTCCTCCGGAGTATTCGTTTTGAACCGCGTTGGTGCGGTGATTTTTGCGACCTACGTTGTTTTCAGGTTCTGCCGGGGCTTCTTTTTGCTGCACAAATTGAACCGCTGGGTGCCCTGCCAAGGCCCGCAGTGCCTGGGGAACTAGTTGAACGCGAACCACCTGCGGCTCGTCGGTATCCATCCGCACCACTTGTGCCACCGGTGATGCAGCAAGCTGTTCTTTAAAACGCACGGCAGCACGTTCATCCGCCAATAAAAACAAGACCTCCCACCGGTCACGAACCTCAACATAATCGGGGACATTACCGTTGGACAGCAATTGGGTCAACTTCATTTCTGCCGACAAACGTGTCCAGCCCAACGCCTGGGGAACGGATACGGATTGAACACGTCCGGGAATTCCACGCAACAAATAGGCGCGTTCCGGGAGGTAACCAACGATTTCCCAACCCGCTTTTTGCCAAGTACTTTTTTCAGCTTCGGTTAAAACTCGGTCGAAAGCAACCACCCGAT
>CAYXHJ010000176.1:0-4239 GCA_964464855.1 uncultured Owenweeksia sp.
TCCACGGGTTTCTTGTTGAAGTAACGAAGACTGGCGGTCTCAATCCCATATACATTTTCGCCAAAGCTGACCGTATTCAAGTACAGCTCCAAAATTTGTTCCTTGGTGTACAACTCCTCCAACCGACGAGCGACAATAAACTCTTTAACTTTAGCTAGAACCAAGGATAGCGGTCCGTAATTTTCCCGACCGAACAAGTTTTTGGCCAATTGCTGCGTAATGGTGGACCCGCCACCGGATGACTCGTTGCGAAGCACCAAGGTCTTGACAACCACCCGTGCGAGCGACCGGCTGTCCACGCCGTCGTGCTCAAAAAAGCGAACGTCTTCCGTGGACACAAGTGCGTCGATGAGGTACTGCGGAATTTCCTCTAAATCCGCACCGGTGCGGTTCTGCAGAAAATACTTACCAATCAAAACCCCATCTTCTGAATAAACTTCAGTCGCCAAATCGTTGCGTACCGACCGTATGTCGTCCCGGGTGGGAATGATGCCGAACGCACCCAAAGCGATGGACCAAATCAACAGCAGTAAAACCACCGTTCCGCTCACGGCCAGTTGTAGGCCCTTGCGCAACCAAGTCCGCTGCATTCCTGGCCACGTCGCCATTTTGGAATCCAGCGTACGGTATACGGTTGCAACGCGTGTACCCCATTGGAGCAACGTCGCTTTCATTTTTTCCATTCGACTATTCATAACGCAATGCTTCAATAGGATCCAGTGCGGCCGCTTTACGCGCGGGGTAAAAGCCTGCCAAAACGCCAACAACCAAACAGACGCCAAAGGCCAATCCAATCCAATTCCAGGGCAGGATAAATACACCGCCCATCGCAGCACTCAATCCGTTCCCCACCAAGATTCCTAATACTGTCCCAACCAAACCACCCATTAGGCTGACCAAAATGGCTTCCAGCAAAAATTGAAGGGCAATAGCGGAACGCGTGGCACCTAAGGCTTTTCGGGTTCCAATCTCGCGAGTACGCTCCGTAACAGACACCAACATGATGTTCATCAACGAGATACTGGCGCCCAACAGGGTAATGGCACCAATAACTGCTGCCGCCACCGAAACACTGGAGAGTTGCTCAATCAGGATTGCAGAGATGGCATCGCTTCGTCGCACGTTAAAGTTGTTTTCTTCCCCGGGGCGCAGGCCGCGCAAGGCACGGAATTGAGCAGTCGATGCTTGAAGACAGGCGTCCAATGATTCGGGATTGGGTGCCATTATTTGAACGGCATAGCTGCTCGACGGTGTGCCGAACAATCGATGTCCGGTGCGGACAGGAACCAAAACGGCTTGGTCGTGAGCCATGAAAGCGCTGTTGCCTTTGGGAGCCAAGACCCCTACAACCAAAAAAGGTCGGCCTTGAACGCGAACACTTTTTCCCAACGCACCGCCTTTGGGAAACAACTTGATGGCCACATCAAAGCCAAGCCACGC
Source organism: uncultured Owenweeksia sp. (assembly GCA_964464855.1). Taxonomy (GTDB): domain Bacteria; phylum Bacteroidota; class Bacteroidia; order Flavobacteriales; family Schleiferiaceae; genus CAMDTE01. The sequence continues at coordinate 1,441 of CAYXHJ010000176.1, forward strand.
TACAGACTTTCCATCGTTTTGTTCCGTAGGGCTAAAGGGACGTCCCTCGCGTATGGTCAACCCCGTTGTGGCCAAGTAGCTGTTGTCCACGCCCACCACCTGAACGTTGGGGTTGGTTTTAGTAGCGCCTAAGGAAACTGTGGCAGTTCCACTAAACACATCCGATACGCTCACCACGGCACCGGGATACGTAAATCGCTGCTGAAAAGCCAGTGCTTGGTACAAAGGGATTTGGGGTTGGGGTTTTTCCTCAACGCGTCGACCGCCACCCAGTCGGATGTTCATTCCACCGGATTGCAACGTAAATGTAGTTGCGCCCATGGTGGAAAACTGACCGGTAATTGCACTTTCCATGGCCGTTGTGCTGGTCAGCATGCCCACCAGTGCCATGATGCCAATGGCAATGATCAATGCCGTGAGCACGGCGCGCAATAAGTTGCCGCGCAAGGCGGACAAAGCCATTCCTACGCCTTCTGTAAACAAGGGGGAAATCAGTCGTGTACCCATTATTTTTCTAAAACAAAGGTACCGAAATTGAAGACGTGTTCGCAGGTCCAATTTGGAGCGCGTCCCCTGTTCTTCACGAACCGGTACACAAAGCAAACATCGTTCTAAACGTTCTGAATTCCGTTTGGTTTACAGTTGACTAACTTGTTGAATGCGAGTTAAATAAAAAATTCTCAGTAAAAGGCGGGTTTCGTTAAAAATCAACAGCTTAAAACGCGATTTTGGTTGTAATTTTGCTGTACACACAGCAACAAATGACCATGAACGTGTTCGATACTGAAATGATCCGCGCTTTTTACGCGGCCTTTCCGGAAAAAGTGCAAGCGGCCCGTCAAGTACTTGGCAAGCCTTTGACCCTCAGCGAGAAGATTCTGTATGCCCACTTGTGGCAGAAGAATGCTACGGAAACCTACACCCGCGGTCAGTCGTACGTGGACTTCGCACCGGATCGCGTGGCCATGCAAGACGCTACGGCCCAAATGGCCTTGTTGCAGTTCATGCAAGCCGGTCGTAAAAAGGTCGCAGTACCCTCAACGGTGCATTGCGATCACTTGATTCAGGCCCACGTCAGCGCAACCCCTGATTTGCAGGAGGCCGTAAACAAGTCAAACGAGGTATTTAACTTTTTAGCCTCGGTCTCGAACAAATACGGAATCGGTTTTTGGAAGCCGGGTGCGGGCATCATTCACCAAGTAGTCTTGGAAAATTATGCGTTCCCGGGCGGTATGATGATTGGAACCGACTCGCACACCGTAAACGCGGGTGGACTCGGTATGGTGGCCATCGGAGTGGGTGGTGCCGACGCGGTAGATGTTATGGCCGGAATGGCTTGGGAATTGAAATTCCCCAAGTTGATCGGTGTCAAATTGACCGGTAAACTCAACGGTTGGGCCTCAGCTAAAGATGTCATTTTAAAGGTTGCTGGAATTCTTACCGTAAAAGGTGGAACCGGTGCCATTGTGGAATATTTTGGCGACGGCGCGGAATCCTTGAGCTGTACGGGCAAGGGAACCATCTGCAACATGGGTGCTGAGGTTGGAGCAACCACCTCTACGTTTGGGTACGACGCCTCCATGGAGCGTTATTTGCGTGCTACGGGCCGCGCGGAAGTTGCTGACTTGGCAAACGCAGTAGCTGCAGATTTAACCGGTGACGTGGAAGTTTATGCGAACCCTTCTTTGTACTTCGATCAAGTTATTGAAATTGATTTATCCACACTGGAGCCGCACGTCAACGGTCCTTTTACACCGGATTTAGCAACACCCATTTCTCAATTGGGTGCGTTGGCCAAAGAGAATGGATGGCCTTTGGAGGTTGAGGTTGGCTTGATCGGTTCGTGCACCAACTCTTCGTATGAAGACTTGACACGGGCTGCTTCAGTAGCACACCAAGCAGCAACCAAAAACCTGGAAGTCAAAGCGGAATACTCCGTCACTCCGGGGTCCGAGCAAGTTCGCTTTACCGCAGAGCGTGACGGACTTCTTGCCGAGTTTGAGGCCATTGGAGGAAAAGTATTTGCCAATGCTTGCGGTCCCTGCATTGGGCAGTGGAACCGACCGGGAGCGGAAAAAGGGGAGAAGAACACCATCGTACACTCCTTCAACCGCAACTTCTCCAAGCGCGCGGACGGCAACCCCAACACGCACGCTTTTGTAGCCTCTCCAGAAATCGTAACGGCTTTGGCCATTGCGGGCCGATTGGACTTCAATCCGTTGAAAGATCATTTGGTCAACAAGAACGGAGAATCTGTTTTGTTGGATCCACCTACCGGTGAGGAATTGCCCGCCCGCGGATACGCTGTAGAGGATGCCGGTTATCAGGCTCCTGCCGCCGACGGCAGTGGTGTAACCGTTGAAGTGAAGCCCGGTTCCGAACGCCTTCAGTTGCTGGACGAATTCCCCGCTTGGGACGGAAAGAACATCGAAAATGCTCGTTTGCTCATCAAAGCACAGGGTAAATGCACCACGGACCACATCTCCATGGCCGGTCCTTGGTTGCGCTTCCGCGGTCATTTGGACAACATTGCCAACAACACACTGACCGGTGCCGTGAACGCCTTCAACGGCGAGACCAACAACGTCAAGAATGTACTTACTGGTGCCTACGGTGAGGTTCCAGCGGTTCAACGCGCGTACAAAGCTGCCGGAGTTCCAACTTTGGTGGTGGGCGATCAAAACTACGGTGAAGGTTCTTCCCGCGAGCACGCGGCCATCCAACCCCGTCATTTGGGCGTCAAGGCCATCTTGGTTAAAAGCTTTGCCCGCATCCACGAGACCAACTTGAAAAAGCAAG
>CAYXHJ010000177.1:0-4205 GCA_964464855.1 uncultured Owenweeksia sp.
TTTTTCGGTGGTGGTGACCACTTGCTGACTCCTGCGCAGCGCTTCGCGCTGCGCCCCAGACCATCCGTAGCGCCAAATTCCCCAAGGCAACCACCGATCGCGCCCGAGCAGCCCTTTCGCCAGCGCTTTCAGAAATTCCCACGGCACTCTGGATCCGCCCCATCGCTTGGAATCGTACGAGGAGTAGTCCACCCACAGCGTGGAATAAACCACCGGCACTTGTCCCACGTGCGGCAAAAGGGCCCAGGCGTCCTGCGGGCGCCCCAGATTCCACAGATGCACGGCGTCCAGTTGCCCGGCCTGCAGCAATGCACGCGCCTGGCGGGCGTCGGAAAGAACCTCTACCCGAACTCCTTTTTCGCGCAACGCTCGAGCAGATTGCTCCATCCGCACGGTGGCGCCACCGCGAATTTTCCATAAATGGGGTCGGACAAAAAACAAGATGCGCACAGAGCTTAAAATTACGCGAACGGCGGTACATTTGACAAAACCTTTTGCCATGGCGTTCCCCAAATTTCTTGTAGGCGACAACACCGATCAGCCGGAAAGCGTATTCATCATCCATACCGAATATCCGCGGTTCGTTTTGGACCTGGACACGGACGAAATGGAGGTGTTTGACGAATTGGATTCCGAGAACGAAGAGGAGACCACTGCGGAAATTGCTGCCCTGGTGGAGCAAGCCGAAGCGTTTTACCAGCGCGAAGTGGATCGCTACGAGGCGATGGAGTGAGCTCCGAATCGCCAAATAACCCGATTGGGCCGGGAGTAATTCCCAATAAATCGACGTCTGATTCCCATTGGAAGCTCAACCTGGCGTTGGCCATTCCCGTGATGGTGGGCCAAATTGGCCACATTGCTACGGGCGTGGCGGACAGCATTATGGTGGGGCAATTGGGTACCGTGCCTTTGGCGGCGGTTTCTTTTGCCAACAGCTTTTTGGCCCTTCCCCTGGTCTTGGGGATTGGTATATCGTATGGGTTGACGCCTTTGGTGGCGCGGGCTACCGGCCGGGGCAAGCACGAGAAGACGGGCCGACTGCTCAAAAACGCCCTTTGGATCAACGCCGTGTTGGGGTTGGTTCTGGCCCTTTTGACCTTTGCCGTCCCTTCGGCGGGCGCGCTCCTGGGTCAGCCCCAAGAGGTGATGCAAACGGCGTCCGGCTACGTGTACGTGGTTGGTTTTTCGCTCTTTCCGTTGATGCTGTTCATGGCTTACAAGCAGTTTGCCGAAGGCCGCGGGAACACGCGCGTGGCCACGCGCATTTCCTTGGTTGGCAACCTACTGAACATTGGATTAAACTACCTGTTGATTCACGGAGTTTGGGGTTTTCCGGAACTCGGCATGACCGGCGCCGGAGTGGCCACCGCCCTGTCCCGACTGTTCATGGCCGGCGCTTTGGCGTGGACGGTGCACGTCAGCCCGGAGTTCAAGCCGGCCTTGGTGGGCTTCCACGAAGCTCCGCCCAAAAAGAAACCGGTTCAGGCCATTTTGAAGTTGGGCATTCCCACCGCGCTGCAGTACCTGTTTGAAGTGGGCGCCTTCGCCGCCTCCGCGTGGATCATCGGCACCACGGGCGCCGTTCCTTTAGCGGCCCACCAAATTGCCATCAACCTGGCGAGCATCAGCTACATGGCAGCCTCCGGCTTTGGGGCCGCGGCCACCATTCGGGTGGGGCAGTTGCTGGGCCAAAACAAGCCCATCGAGGCCCGGGCTGCGGCCACCAACCTCTTTGGCTTGACCCTAGTGTTTATGGCCCTTTCCGGGGTGGTCTTCTTTGCTGGACGCCAGTTCCTTCCGTCCCTCTACAACAGCGACCCGGCCACCATTGCGGCGGCCGCGCAGCTTTTGTTGGTGGCGGTCTTTTTCCAGCTGTCCGACGGCCTCCAGGTGACGGCCCTGGGCGCACTCCGCGGCCTGGGAGACGTTCAAGTCCCCACCTGGTCCACCTTTGTGGTCTACTTTGTCATCACCCTCCCGTTGGCCTACCTGGCCTCAAAACACTGGGGATTGGGCGCCTTGGGCGTGTGGCAAGCCCTGGCCCTGGGACTGACCCTTTCTGCGGTCTTCCTTACGTGGCGGTTTTACCGCGTGTTGCGCACAAAGGCGGTATCCACCAAGTAGTGGAGGCTGCGTTCGGGTCCGAATCCGGAACTTTTTTGAGCCTGAAACTCAGGCGTACCGCTCGATGTCCTCAGCCTCGATGGTGTTGCCGCACAAAATGAACAGTCGTTCCACCACGTTGCGCAGCTGCCGAATGTTTCCGCTCCAGGAGCGAGCTTGAAGCGCTTCGAGGGCGGCAGGCGTGAATTTTTTGGCGGGAAAACCGCTCTCGGACGTGAGCAATCCACCGAAGTGGCTGGCCAAGGCCGGGATGTCCTCTTTCCGATGATCCAGACCCGGAACTTTGATGACGATCACGCTCAGTCGGTGGTACAGGTCTTCCCGGAACCGACCCTCGGCCATTTCTTTTTCCAGGTCCTTGTTGGTGGCAGCCAACACCCGCACATTCACGGCAATGGATTTGTCCGATCCCACGGGCGTGATGGTGTTTTCTTGGAGCGCGCGCAAAACCTTGGCCTGAGCGGAAAGGCTCATGTCTCCAATCTCGTCCAGAAACAGCGTTCCTTCGTGGGCCAATTCAAATTTTCCCTTTCGGTCTTTGACGGCCGAGGTGAAGGCGCCTTTGGTATGGCCAAAAAGCTCACTTTCAATTAATTCCGAAGGAATTGCTGCGCAGTTCACTTCAATCAATGGCATCCGAGCGCGTGCGCTGGATTCGTGGATTCGGTGGGCCACAATTTCCTTTCCGCTCCCGTTGGGGCCGGTGATCAACACCCGGGCGTCGGTGGGGGCCACCTTGTCCACCATCAGGCGAATGTCCCCAAGGGCTGCGCTGTCGCCCACCATTTGGTACTTGGAGGTGATTTTCTTGCGCAGGGTCTTGTTCTCCGCAACCAACCGACCGCGGTCCAGCGCTTGGCGAATGGTCTGTACCAGTCGGTTCAAATCCGGCGGCTTGGCGATGTAATCAAAGGCACCTTTCCGCAGGCAAGAAACGGCGGTGTCCAGATCTCCGTGTCCGGAAATCATCACCACCGGGGTTTCCGGCGCATTCGCCACGGCGAAGTCCAATACTTCAATACCGTCTTTGATCGGCATTTTGATGTCGCAGAGCACCAAGTCAAACGTGCCAACGGTTAAGGCGTCAATCGCTTCCTGGCCGTTTTCGGCTTCTGCGATGACGTGTGCCTTGTCTTCGGTCAATAGGATGTTCCGCAACACGTTGCGGATGGCTCTTTCGTCTTCTACCAGGAGGATGCGCGCCATGCGGAGGGGTTTTGAAGGAGGGTCGTCCATACGCCCTCTTTGAGTGCAAAGGTACTCAGGCCAACGGGAGTTGCGGCCGGAAGTTTTTTCAGAAGAGGCGCAATTTGCAACGGGCTGAGGTGCAAGGTGTCTGCGCGCATGGGCACCATTCCGGGAAGCATCAAACGCTCGCTCACGGTGGTGCGGAGCAATTGTTCAAACAACGGTTCCAAAGCTCCGGCAGGCCATTCCGCATGCGTTTGTCCGGGCGCCAAGGCCGGCTTGCCGTTGGCCAGTGCCCAAAGGTCGTACAGGGTGTCGAAAGAACCGGAGGAACCAATGAGTTGTTGGGGACGGTACTGCTCGACGGCCGCAAAAACCGGCTGGAGCTGTTCGTTCAAATGCGCCTCAAGGACCGTTAAATCCGATTCCGTGAGGGGGTCGTTCGGCTGAAACTGTTCGCGCAATCGGGTCACGCCCAGCGGCAAGCTGATGGACCAAAGTACCTCCTCGCCGGAACCCACAATAAATTCCGTGCTTCCGCCGCCGATGTCCATGACCAAAACGGGCTGGTGTGCGGAGGGGATGGCTTGGCGAACGCCGTTGAGGGGTACGCCCGCCTCGCGCTCGGCGCGCTCGGCGAACTCCGCCCCGTTTTCCGTGCTGCGCACGCCGGAAGTGGCAAACGCCCACAGGCGTTCCACTCCAAGATGCTGGGCGGCAGCCCGGAAGAGCTTCAAGGCATGCACGCCGCGTTCCATGGCCTCGGGGGCCAGTCGGCCGTTGGTGAGTCCGCCCAATCCCAACTTTACGGGCAACTTGGTGCTCCAAACCAACTCAGACGTAGCGACGTTCCGCACCAACAGGTTGAAGGTGTTGGTGCCGCAATCCACCAC
>CAYXHJ010000178.1:0-4183 GCA_964464855.1 uncultured Owenweeksia sp.
GTAGGTGTGTCTTCGAAGTCGAGGTTGTCGCCGGTTAAGAACAATGTCAAAAGTGGCTCTTCTGGAAAATCGTTCGTACGAATAAAGCACTCTTCCTTTTCAAACTTTTCAGTCACATAGATTCTTTCCCTGTTCGGATCTGGCACCCATGTTAATGGTGTCCAAGTAAGTCGATTGATTTTCTTAAACATTGCTCTCCAAACTTTTGATTATATGTTGGGTTCGTTCGACCACCTGCATTTATTATTTGATTATACAGATCTTCACCCCCGGAAGAAGAGGTTTTTGAACCTATCCACACAATATCCTGATAATCAGTTTTTTAGTACTGAATGCTTCTCAGTGGCTTTCTGGTAATGAACTTTACGTTAGATCAGGTATATCTCCCTCTGATGAATTTTCGATAACCTGTAAACTGCCCAAATCAAAATTTAAGAAATTTCTATTTAATTCAATGATTAGGTTAGATTTCGATATAGCTGTCCTATCTCTTTCAACATTCTCGTGCTTAACGTAACCTCCAATCGTTCCCGCTTTGTAACCACTTATACAAATTAACTGAAATGGAAATTCCTTTTCAGCATTTTCAACAATCATGTATTCTTCTTCCTGTTCAATTTCAAAACAAAATTTGAACCTAATTATTGATCCTCTGTATAATAATTCATCCATATTTACAACTGTATATTGGAGATGGCGGGATTCTAACCCTTGGACTTATAGTTCATTTTGAGCGTTGATCAAAAATAGGAAATCCTAAATTCAGAAAAGCAGCAAGTTGGAATTATGGACGTATGTAACAGCCATCAAAGGTGAAGTTGTATTCGACCCTCCCAAATCGTCTGCCGGACTCCGCCTAAATTCAAACAGAACCTCCCAAGAAAAGTGCACTAATCACTTTCTCGCCCTCTCACCACTCAAAGTTTGCTCCAACTTTTGCTCCATCCGGGTAATTTGAACTCAATTGAATGACCCGAAATATCAACCTAACCCGTTGATAATCACAAAGTAGCAGCCCCGAGCGGAATCGAACCGCTATCAAACGTTTAGGAAACGCTTATTCTATCCGTTGAACTACGGGGCCAAGGGGATGCAAAGGTACGCTGTGCGGGCGACGGGAAAAGAAAAACCCCCGAGTGCCAACGGCGGCTCGGGGGTTTGGGGGCACCCGCGCGCTCCGCGCGCGCGGCTCTTTAGTTGGGGTAGAACGTCAAAACCACCCGACGGTTCAGCTGGTGCTGTTCTTCGGCGCAAGGCGTGTTGTCCGGGCACGGGGTCTGGAGGTCGGACTCCGAGCGGGTGGAGAGGTTGGCGGTGATGGGGCCGCGGGTCTTTTCAATAAACGCTTTCACGGCTTCTGCCCGACGGAATCCCAGTCGGACGTTGTAGTCGTAGTTGCCGCGTGCGTCGCAGTGTCCGGCCAAGTCAAAAGTGCCCTGTTGGCCTTCAATGGCTTTCAGGTAGGCGTTGATCCGCGCGGCTTCACCGGGGCGGATGACGGCTTGGTCAAAATCAAAGTAAATCTCTACGCCGGCTCCGGGGGTGCTGCTCACGCGTTGATCCGTGGAGAGCCAGGCGTTGGGAACCAATTTGCGGAATTCGCCCAAGGTGGCGACGGCCGCGGGCTTGGGGCCCGCAACTTCAGCACCCACGCGGTAGTTGCCGTTGGCCTGATTGATCTTCAGCGCGTTCTGCGGGGGCAATTTACCCTTCACCTCTTGAATGTACTGCGAAGCCGATTCCGGGGTCTTGAAGGAGCCCAAGACTACCGTGTAAACCGGGCCGGCTGAGGTTGGTTTCGCGGGTGCGGCGGGAGCCGGTTTTGCGGGGGTGCTGGCAGGCGCCGGAGTTGCTGGTGCGGCAGCAGGGGTGGCGGCGATCGCAGGGGCGGAGGTTTGGGCGTCGTCGGGTCCAAATAAATACCACAGGTCTGCATGGCCGTTGCGGTTGGAGTTCAACCAGGCGCTGTCTGCGGCGTGAACGATGAGGTTGTAGTCGTTCTTGGCGCTGTTGACCACGCCGGGCAGGGTGACGCATTGTCCCTTGGAATAGGCCACAATGTCCAAGCCGCGGGAAACCGTACTCACGGAGTAGAAGAGGGTATCTCCCCAGTGGGTGGGGTAGACCTCGTCCGCGGAGGTGGAGGCGGGGTGGAGTTCTGCCGGTTGGTTGCCGCCCTTCCAGGTGTAGAGGTCGTAGGACGTTTCGCCGCGTTTTTGGGCAGAGAAAAAGAGAGTGCCGGTGCGCGGGTTGAAGTTGGGGTGCTGGGCCTGGGTGTAGGTGGGCCAGCCGTGTTCGTACACCAAGATGTACGGCACGCCGTCGTAGGTGAGGTTAGCGCCGGAGGCATTCGCAGCCAGGGCCTTGTAGACCCGAATTTCCATACGGGCTTGTCCTTCGCGGCAGGAGTCGGACCAAACGGGAACCGCCATCGTTTTTCGGTCTTTGCTGTAGACGGGGACGCCCGCCCAGCGCTCGGTGCCGGGGTCGTTCACCAGGATCACGCGGTCTTCCTTGGTTTGGTAGACGCGGTAGGGAACTTTGCGGGCCTTGCAGCCGGCAATGGGCAAAGTGTAGAGATCGCTGGGATCGCGGTCAGATACCAAGTGGTAGGAACCGGACGTAAGGGCCGGCGCGTGGAGGAATTCCGACGCCGGGGTGTTCCAGTTGGGGTAGGGCGTGGCTTCAATCCAGGTTTGTGCCTGCGCGTGGTACGAAGCAGTGCCGAGGACCAGGGTGGCCAAGAGAAGGGTGAGTCGTTTCATCGTCGGCAGGCGTTAAAAGTAGCGCTGGCCTTGCAGGGCGCAGTCTTTTTTGGTTTTGATGCGGTAGGACAACCCGATGGTGTGCGATTGGTTGGAGAGCACCTGCAGCGGGTTGAGCGGATAGAGGTAGTGGTAGTACAGCTTCAGCGGACCAACAGAAGGGGCACTCAAAGCTACACCTAGGGCGTCGCCGGGTGAGAAAATCAAACCGGCGGATCCGATCTTGCTGTTTTGCAGCACGGCGTGCAGGTTCAGATCGTACGGCGCGTTGCTGGTGCGGTTCAACACCCCCGATAATGCCAAACGCGTGTTGCGGGTCAGGGGCTGGAAGTATCCGGCGAACAAATGGGCGTGTGCATAAAGGGGTTGGTCTTGCGTCCAGCCGCGGCCCACCATGTCCAACACAGAGGCGCCTACGTAGAAGCGGTCGCTGTAGGTGTACGTGATGCCCAAGCCCAAGTTGGGGTTCATTGCGCTGCGTGTGATGCCCTGGAAAACGGGATCGAACAGGATGTTGCGCGGCTTGGTGTAGTCCACCACCCAGTTGTCCACTTGAGCGCGAAGGCCCACGGAGAGTTTGTGGTTTTTGGCCAGCTGCACGGTTTGCGCCACGTTCACCATGGGCGAGGTTCGGGTCACCGGACCGGCTTGGTCCGACTGTATTCCCACGTGCACGCCGAGGGTTTTGACGTTGAAATCCCCGTAGAACGCCAAGGTACGCGGGGCGCCTTCCACGCCCACCCATTTTTGCTGGAAGGCGGAATGCACTTGGTACTGCGTTTGGCCCGCGAAGGTGGGGTCCACCACGGTGGGGTTGAACAAATAAACATCGTTGAGCGCCGATTGCTGGGCCTGGGCGGCCGTTCCGGCGGCGAGGGCCAACAGGGCCAAGAACTTATTTCGCAATGAATACATAGCCGTCGAATTGTTGGTTGTTGGTGCGGTCGTAGAACAAGAAGTAGTAGGTGCCTTCGGGCAGGCGGCCGTCTCCGGATACCCCGCTGGTGGGGCGGTTGGGCGTGCCGTCGAAGGAGTTGTCGTAGTTCACCATGCGGTACACGGTTTCGCCCCAGCGGTTCACCAGAATGACCTCGTTGTTGGGGGCGTACACCAAGTTGCGGATCTCCCAAGTGTCGTTGAAACCGTCGTTGTTGGGCGAAAATCCTTCGGGGATGATTACGCCGCAGGCGTCCGGATCTTGGAAGTTGGGGATGCCGTCGCCGTCGCAGTCGTCTGCGGGTTCGTCGCGATCCAAAATACCGTCGTTATCGGCGTCCGTGTCGCGGAAATCCGGGGTGCCGTCGCCGTCGGTGTCCACGGTTCCTTCGTCCTCATCCAGGATGCCGTCGTTGTCGGCGTCTAGGTCGCGGCACTCGGGGGTGCCGTCGCCGTCGGTGTCTGTGGTGCGTCCGCGGGCG
>CAYXHJ010000179.1:0-4177 GCA_964464855.1 uncultured Owenweeksia sp.
CGTACCTCCAGACTTCCGGTGCAGAAGTCTGGAGGTACGTGTCCGGAAGACACCCTGGCGGTTCCCATGTTTTGGGGTTTGGCGGAGGGAGCTATGCCTAACGTTCACGTCCTTACGGCCAACGGTGCTTGGAACTTGTACGATCAGGGCGCGCCGTTGGCGGTACTTCGGTATGCATTAGTAGATGCCTTGGGACGTACGGTGCGCAGTGTTGCCGTTGCGGGCGGCACCCGCGAGCGCATTAATTGGCCGGAAGCCCCCGGATGGTACACGCTGCGCGTGGAAACCACCGACGGTCGCTTGCTCCATGTGCGCGCCTTGCGTCCGTAGAACCACCGCGGCGGTTGTGTTGTCCTGAATCCCGTTGAGGGGTGCCGTCTGCTAGAAGTTTGGCTTCAACAGGTATTTGCTGTAAAAATCATCGATGGCCGCCACCGCTTCGTCGGCCGTATCCACAACCCGGAATAAGTCAATATCGTTTGGGCTGACGGTGGCGTGTTCGGCAATCAGGGTGGTTCGAATCCAATCCACCAAACCGCCCCAGTACTTTTTGCCCACCAAGACCACCGGGAAGGGGGCTATTTTTTGGGTCTGGATCAAGGTAATGGCTTCGAAGAATTCGTCTAGGGTGCCAAAGCCACCGGGCATGACCACGAACCCTTGGGAGTATTTCACAAACATGACCTTGCGCACAAAGAAGTAATCAAAATCAATACTCTTGTCGCGGTCAATGTAGGGATTGTTGTGTTGTTCAAACGGCAATTCAATGTTTAAGCCAACGGACGCAGCTCCTCCCGCTTTGGCTCCTTTGTTGGCAGCTTCCATGATGCCGGGACCGCCTCCAGAAATGATGCCGTATCCTTTTTTAGCAAGCTTTTCACCGATTTCACAGGCCAGGCCGTACCAAGGATTGTCGTCCTTAAATCGTGCGGAGCCAAAAATGCTCACGCAAGGGCCAATTTTGGAAAGGCGTTCGTACCCCTCAACAAATTCAGCCATGATTTTAAAAATGGCCCAAGAATCGTTGGTTTTGGATTCGTTCCACGTTTTGCGTTTGAAGGCTTGCTCCAAACGGCGATCGTTGTCTTTTGTCATCGAAAAAAAGTTTAAGTGTGCTGGAGCGCACCCGTTAAAAAGCGTCCGGTGGTGCTGTTGGGGTTTTGGGCCAGCGCCTCGGGCGTACCTTCGGCCACAATGCGTCCGCCGCCAGAACCTCCTTCGGGCCCCAGGTCAATGACCCAGTCCGACTGTTCAATGAGGTCCGTGTTGTGCTCGATGAGGATCAAAGTATTGCCTTTACCCACCAAGCGTTGCAAAACTCCTGCCAAAATGCGCACGTCCTCAAAGTGCAGGCCGGTGGACGGTTCGTCCAAGATGTACAGCGTGCGTCCGGTGTCTTTTTTGCAGAGTTCCGTAGCCAGTTTCACGCGTTGGGCCTCACCGCCGGAAAGGGTGGTGGAGGACTGTCCCAAGGTCAAGTACCCCAGCCCCACGTCCAACAACGTCTGCAGAATGCGTTTGGCTTTGGGCAGGTTTTCAAAGAACGGAACGGCCTCTTCAACGCTCATCTCCAAGACGTCGGAAATGCTCTTGCCTTTGTAGCGAACCTCCAGGGTTTCGCGGTTGAATCGTTTGCCGCGGCACCCCTCACACGGTACGTAAACGTCCGGCAAAAAGTTCATCTCTATGGAGCGCATTCCGTCGCCTTCGCACACTTCGCAGCGACCGCCTTTGACGTTGAAGGAGAACCGTCCGGGGGCATAACCGCGAATTTTGGCTTCCGGAAGTTGTGCAAACAGGTTGCGGATTTCGTTGAACAGTCCGGTGTAGGTGGCAGGGTTGGAGCGCGGGGTGCGGCCAATGGGACTTTGGTCCACGTCGATCACCTTGTCCAAATGTTCCAGACCTCGGATGGCGCGGTAGGGCAGTGGCTTGTCCAAGGCATTGTAGCAGTAGGACGCCAGCAGCGGGTACAGGGTTTCGTTGATCAAGGTTGATTTTCCACTGCCGGAAACGCCGGTTATGGAGGTCCACGTTCCCAACGGGATGCGCAAGGTTACGTCTTGGAGGTTGTTGCCGGTGGCGCCTTCCAACACCAATTCCGTTCCGTTGCCGGGACGTCGCACCAAAGGCACGGGAAGGTGGGCTTCGCCGCGGAGGAAGGCGCCGGTGAGGGTGGGGGCCGCCGCCACTTCTTCAAAAGTGCCTTGCGCCACAATTTTACCGCCGTGGATGCCTGCGCGCGGGCCCATGTCAATGATGTGGTCCGCAGCCTTCATGGTGTCCAGGTCGTGCTCCACCACCAAAACGGTGTTGCCCACGTCCCGCAATTGCTGCAAACTTTCGATGAGTCGTTGGTTGTCTCGCTGGTGCAATCCAATGCTGGGCTCGTCCAAAATGTACAGAACATTCATCAGCTGCGATCCGATTTGGGTGGCCAACCGAATGCGTTGGGCCTCGCCACCGGATAAACTGCGGGCCGGGCGGTTCAGCGCCAAATACGTCAGTCCCACGTTGTTCAAGAAGCCAATGCGCGTGCGCAGTTCTTTGAAGATTTCTGCCCCCACTTTCTGCTGGGCCGACGGGAGCTCGGACTCGGCGGTGTTCAACCAATTCGCCAGCGATGCCAAGTCCCAATTGGCCAGCTCCGCAATGGTTTTGCCCGCCACCTTGAATTGCAGTGCTTCGGTCCGAAGGCGATGTCCGGAGCATTGCGGGCAGGTGCGATCGACCAAATATTCTTCGGCCCAACGCTGTAAGGAGCGGTTGCCCTCCGCGGTGGCCATGGTGTTCAAAAAGGGGATGATGCCCTCGTAGTCAATTTTCAACCGACGGGTGACGCCCACGGCTTTGTTGGGAACTTCAAACGTTTCTTGAATTCCGTGAAGTATGGCGTCTCTCCCGGCTTCCGGCAGGTCCTCCCACGGAGTACTCAGGTCAAAGCCAAACCGCAAGCCAATCCATTCCAATTGCTGGTGGATCCACGATTTCTTTTGCTCGGCGAGCGGCGCCAAGGCACCTTCTTTGATGGATTTTTTGGGATTGGGGACCAGTCGGTCCAAATCCACTTCGCGCACCTCGCCCAGGCCGTTGCAGCGCGGACAGGCGCCCTTGGGGGAGTTGAAGGAAAAGGTGTTGGGTTCCGGCTCCGGGGCGGCCTCACCGGTGGTGGGGCACATGAGGTGCCGGCTGTAGGGAGTTAGCTTGTTGGAGGCCAAATGCAAAATGCTCACGGAGCCCTTGCCATGCTTCAAGCCCAATTGAAGGGCTTGGCGCAGTCGGTCCGGTTTGTCTGCTTCCACCACCAAACGGTCGATGACCACCTCGATGTCGTGGGTTTTGTAGCGGTCCAATTTCATTCCGCGGGTGATCTCCACCAATACGCCGTTGACGCGGGCCCGCAGAAAGCCTTGCTTGGCCATGCTCTCGAACAACTCCCGGTAGTGGCCTTTACGGGAACGAACCACGGGCGCCAAAACCGCTACCGTTTCGCCGTTTTGGGTCCCCAAAACGCGATCCAAAATTTCGGCATCCGTGTAGCTCACCATAGCTTCTCCCGTCGCTTGCGAATAGGCGGTGGAAGCGCGAGCGTAGAGCAGGCGCAAGAAGTCGTAAACTTCAGTAACAGTGCCCACCGTGGAGCGGGGGTTGCGGCTGGTGGTCTTTTGCTCGATGGCAATGACGGGGCTCAACCCCTCGATGGCGTCCACGTCGGGCCGTTCCAAATTGCCCATGAATTGCCGGGCATAGGCGGAAAAGGTTTCCATGTACCGACGCTGGCCTTCCGCGTGCAAGGTGTCAAACGCCAAGGAGGATTTGCCACTGCCGCTCAATCCGGTGATGACCACCAATTTTTCGCGCGGGATGGACAGCGTTAGGTTGTGCAGGTTGTGTTCCCGAGCACCGTAAATGCGGATGAATTCTTCTTCCGATTCCGATTCCGTTTCCGGACGGGTGGACTTTTTGGGGGCAGCTTTTGCGCTCATGCGAAGGGCGAGGTAAAATCCGTCCAAAGGGTCCCTTGTTGGTCTTTTGGGCTGAGTTGTGGGGTAAATTCGGCTCCGTTAGGACCGACGTATTGGTTCCAAATGCCGGCCCAGTCAATTCCAACCGTGGGGTCGTTCCAAGCCAGGCAGCCCTCGGTTTCCGGGGCGTAGGTATCGGTACACTTGTACCG
>CAYXHJ010000180.1:0-4163 GCA_964464855.1 uncultured Owenweeksia sp.
GAGTTGGCTGTATTGAGCATTCCGTTGCGCAAGTCCAAAAACGAATAAAACGATTGAGCCATGGCCCATCCCAAACGCAGACAGTCCAGCACGCGCCGCGATAAGCGCCGCACCCACGACAAAGCCACGATGCCCCAAATCGCCGTTTGCGGCGTGACCGGCGAGGCACATTTGTACCACCGCGCTTACTGGCACGAGGGCAGCATGTACTACAAAGGAAAAGTAGTCATTGACAATACCGCTCCGGCCCAAGCCGAAGCGTAAAAAATAACGGTCGCCCCCAAGGCGGTCCCCAAAAAACCCGGACCTTCCCGTCCGGGTTTGCTTTTTTATGCGCACTTTTGCGGTAACGAAAATCGAATCCAAAAAGCCATAGTTATGGATATCAAAGAGTTACAAAACTTCATCCGCTTTGTTTCCAAGTCGGGTGCCACCGAGGTAAGCCTCGAAACCGAAGAATTCAAGATCACCGTGAAAACGGCACCGGGCGCTCAAGAAGTAGCGTTCGTTCCTTCTGCGCCCATGACCCTACCCGCGGCGGCTTATGCACCGGCTCCCGCTGCAGCTCCTGCGGCCGCTCCTGCCCCTGCAGCGCCGGCTGCTGAGGACACCAGCAAATACATCACTGTTAAGTCGCCGATGATCGGTACGTTCTACCGTCGTCCCAGCCCAGACAAGGACTTTTTTGTCAACGTAGGCGACGAAATCAAGCCCGGCAAGGCACTTTGCGTTATTGAAGCCATGAAGCTCTTCAACGAAATCGAAAGCGAAGTCAGCGGCCGCATCGTGAAGATTTTGGTGGACGATTCCTCCCCCGTGGAGTACGACCAGCCTTTGTTCTTGGTAGACCCCGCCTAAGTGTCCGGTATGTTCAAGAAAATCCTCATTGCCAACCGCGGTGAGATCGCCATGCGCATCATTCGCACCTGCCGCGAGATGGGCATCAAGACCGTGGCGGTTTATTCCACCGCCGACCGCGAAAGTTTGCACGTACGTTTTGCAGACGAAGCCGTTTGCATTGGACCAGCTCCCTCCAAGGACAGCTACCTGAAAATGGCCAACATCATTGCAGCTGCGGAAATCACCAACGCCGACGCCATTCACCCCGGCTACGGATTTTTGTCCGAAAACTCGAAGTTCTCCAAGATTTGTGCGGAGCACGGCATCAAGTTCATTGGGGCCACTCCGGAGCAAATCGACAAAATGGGCGACAAGTCTACGGCCAAAGCGACCATGAAAGAAGCTGGGGTTCCGTGCGTCCCCGGTTCCGACGGTTTGCTCGAAAGTTTGGAGCACGCTACCCGTGTGGCCAAGGAAATTGGCTATCCGGTCATGATGAAGGCCACGGCAGGCGGTGGCGGCAAGGGCATGCGCGCCATTTGGGCGGAGGACGAACTGGCGAAGGCCTGGGATTCTGCGCGTCAAGAGGCGGCCGCTGCATTCGGCAACGACGGCATGTACATGGAGAAGCTCATTGAGGAGCCGCGCCACATTGAAATTCAAATTGTTGGGGACCAGTTTGGCAAAGCGTGCCAT
This sequence comes from uncultured Owenweeksia sp., assembly GCA_964464855.1. Lineage (GTDB taxonomy): Bacteria > Bacteroidota > Bacteroidia > Flavobacteriales > Schleiferiaceae > CAMDTE01. Next base: position 1,537 of record CAYXHJ010000180.1, read on the forward strand.
TTGTCCGAGCGGGACTGCTCCATTCAACGCCGCCACCAAAAGTTGGTGGAAGAAACCCCCAGTCCCTTCATGACTGCTGAATTGCGCGCCGCCATGGGTGCGGCTGCTGTCAAAGCTGCTGAGTACATTGGCTACGAGGGGTGCCGGGACGGTTGAGTTCTTGGTGGACAAGCACCGGAATTTCTACTTCATGGAGATGAATACCCGCATCCAGGTGGAACACCCCATCACGGAGCAGGTGATTGACTACGATTTGATCCGCGAACAGATCAAAGTAGCCGCAGGTGTGGCCATCAGCGGACGCAACTACGAACCGGAATTGCACGCCATTGAGTGCCGCATCAACGCGGAAGATCCATACAATAATTTCCGTCCCGCTCCCGGTAAAATCAGCGTGTTCCACGCTCCCGGTGGGCACGGCGTTCGTTTGGACACCCACGTGTACGCAGGCTACTCCATTCCGCCGCACTACGACTCCATGATCGCCAAACTCATCACCACAGCGCGCACCCGCGAGGAAGCCATCGACAAGATGAAGCGTGCCTTGGACGAGTTTGTGATTGAAGGCATCAAAACCACCATTCCGTTCCACCGCCAATTGATGGACAACCCAGACTTTGTGGCCGGCAACTACACCACAAAGTTCATGGAGTCGTTCGAATTGCATTGATGAAACGGGCGTTTGGCATGCTGTACCACTTGTGGTACTACTGGTGCATGCTCGTCAGCATTGTATTGCTCAGCCCTGGGCTGTATTGGACTTCCCGCTCAGCATCGGACTTCCCTCGGTTTTATCCCTGGGCCCGACGCTGGGCGGCGTTCATTTTAAACGGCATGTTCCTGTGGCGCAAGGTGCGCTACGAGGCCCAAATCCCTTGGGACCGACCCTACATTGTGGTGAGCAACCACACCTCCGAGCTGGACGTCATGTTTTGCTACCGATTGGTGAAATCGCCCACGGTGTTCATTGGCAAGGCGGAACTGGCCAAAATCCCGCTGTTCGGTTTCTTTTACCGACGGACGTCTATTTTGGTAGACCGTACATCATTGGCCTCCAAACGCGCAGTAATGGATAAAGCAGCGCGCCGTTTGGCGCGCGGAACCGGTTTGTGCATCTACCCGGAAGGAGGAATCCCCAAAAATCCCAAGACCCTATTGGCTCCATTCAAAGCAGGGGCCTTCAAGTTGGCTATTGAGAGCGGCACGCCCATTCTCCCCATCACTTTTCCGGACAACCGACGTAGGTTCCCGGATTTTGGCCAGGGAGGCTCTCCCGGCGTCATCCGCGCCACCGTGCACGCCCCCATTGAGGTAGTTGGCTTGACTTTGGAGGATCAAGAGGCGGTTTCGGACCGCGTGCATGCCCTCCTGTTGGCGGAGCTCAACCGCTACCGAGCGGAGGACCAAAAGGCCTGACCCGCATCGGCACATCCGTTCAATCTCTGTACCTTTGTCCCATGGCACAACTGGATCTAGACAAACTCGCCCACCTTTCTCGTTTGACATTGGCGCCCGAGCGCAAGGCGCAATTGGAGCAGGACATGGAGAAGATTTTGGGTTTTGTGGCCAAGATCGAACGCATGGATTTGGAAGGCGTTGAGCCTTTGGTGCATCTGTCCGACGAAGTCAACGTCCTGCGCCCCGATGTTGTGGAGCAAACCGTTTCCCACGCCGAGGCCATGAAGAACGCACCGGGCGCCGATACAGACTATTTTCGGGTCCCACGACGTTAAGTGGTTATGCGCACCTTGCTCCTGTTGTTTTTGACCTTGGCGGTATCCCTGTCCGGAACCGCTCAAATGCGTCCTGCGGCGCGCGTACCGCGTTCTGCCGCTGCCCCTGCGGTTGAGGCCTCCCCATCGCGCGCCACCCTGGTGCAACGCCGCAAGGAAGTGCGCGAAACGCGCCACGAATTGCGCGAAAAACGTCGCGCACATCGGTTGGCCAAAGCACGTCTCAAACGCGACCGCATGATCAAAAAGGTGCGGCGCATGGAACGACGTGCGGCACGCCGCAATCGTCGGGATCGACGCTGATTGCCATCGGTTCCGGGTTTACCCCGGTTCAGCTTCTTTACCCCTGGGAAGTGCCACGTCGATTGGCGGCAAGCATTCGTCCGTCCTGTAGGGTTCTTCCCAAGGGATCTGCTGCGCCCACAGTGCCCAGCTCGTGGTCCAGTTCCAAGACGAAAAGTACCGCAGCGTAGTGGCCCAGAGCCACCCCGGGGTTTCCTCGTTCGATTTGGTAGAGTGTTTTGCGGCTGATTCCGGCGCGTTCTGCAACACGGGCGGTAGTAAGGGCGCGCCGCAGGCGCGCTGTGCGTAGGTTTTCACCCAGGGTTTCCAGCGTGCGTTGGGTGCTGGGCGGAAGGGCTTTCAGCGAAGTAGGGAGCATTTGAGTACAATAATACACATAAAATTATCAATATGGGTATTATATTACTCATAAAAATGCAGTGTGTTAAATTTAAGGCGCTGAAGGTTGTAGGAGCTGGGCGCCTTACCGCGCCTCCTTGCCGCGCGTCCAACGGATGCGTGCAAGTTGCTCACCCTCTGGTCCGTAGATGCGCTCGGTTCCGTGGCGCAGGCCGTTTTTCCAGTTGATTTCGCGGCGCAAGGAGCCGCTGG
>CAYXHJ010000181.1:0-4160 GCA_964464855.1 uncultured Owenweeksia sp.
CTGCAATAATCCGTTAGACTCCGACGGCGACGGCATCCCGAACTTCTTGGACTTGGACTCGGACGGCGACGGCATCCCTGATCAAATCGAAGCCGGTAACATTGGTGCCAACCCGGTAGACACCGACGGTGACGGCACTCCAGATTATTTGGATTTGGATTCAGACAACGACGGAAAACCAGACGACCAAGAACGCGGTTCAAACGGCGGCAATCCCGTGGATACCGACGGTGATGGAACACCGGACTTCCGCGATATCGATATTGACGGCGACGGCATTCTGGACGAGTATGAATCCGACACAGAAGATTGCGACGGAGACGGCATCCCCAACATCATGGACCCCGATTTGTGCGATCCGTTTATTCCCTCCGGTTTCTCTCCAAACGGAGACGGCATCAACGATGCATGGATCATCCGCTATTTACAATACGCTGCTGAAAACGAAGTAGTCATTGTAAACCGTTGGGGCGAAGTGATTTACCGTAAATCGCAATACGACAACAGTTTTGACGGCACACCCAACGTAAAAGTATCTACCACACAAGGCGACGGAAGAGTACCCGACGGAAACTACTACTACATCTTCACCGACTTGACCCACCAACGACAATACTCCGGCTATGTATTCATTACTCGTTAAGTTTTTGCGTTCCGCAGCCCTCTGGGCTGCGGCCGCAACAGCGGCCTACGGCCAACAATATTCGTTCAACGACGGCTACTTGTTGAACGCCGCCCTTTTGGACCCCAGTTTCGCCGGTCAATTGGACCACCGCTTCAGCATGGGCTACCAGCAAAAATGGTTGGGCATTGAAGGTGCGCCGCGTTCCATGCAGTTTGCAGGTGACTTCAACCTCAAGAATTTCAATATCCAAGGAGCCCTGCTTGGAGACCAAGCTGGACCGCTAACGCGGGTAACTCCTTCCGTAACCATGGCCAAGACCATTCAATTGGACGATTACCAAAAATTGTCGTTTGGCTTTAAAATAGGCATGGACAGCTGGAATGTGGACTACAACAAACCACAATTGGACGTGCCCATTGATCCAGCCTTTCAACACGGCAATCAAACACTAACACTGCCTAACTTTGGTTTTGGGTTGAGCTACAACTTTAGGGATTGGGCCTACGTTGGATTTTCTGCCTTAGACTTATCCAGTAGTGCATGGAGTCCATTGACCACTGTGCCACCCCACCGACACTTGTTTGCGGGCGTCAACCTTCCGTTGAGCGGAAAATCAACCACCTTGCGTCTTTCCGCAGTGGTGAACCAAGTACAAAATGCGCCCATCGACGGCAACTACCACGCCATTGTTGCGCACAAATCAATGGGCGCTGCGGGACTCGTTTTTTCACCAAACGATGGACTTGGAATTGCCCTCTCCTCTGCCAGCAATAAGCCGTATCGCGTATTTTATAAGTACACGTATCCGTTAAATCCATTGAATGCATTTACACGCCAATCGCATACCATTGGACTATCCCTCACTCCAAAAAGAAAGCCGTGCAGCATTGCCGGACCACGCTACTTCTAAGTCATGATCTATAGAAATCTACTTGCCGCTGGAGTCTTGTTTTTGGCAGGAATCGTCGGTGCGCAAAACACGTTGCCCTTGGGCGTCAACTCTACCGGTAACGATTATCTATTGCAACCTTCCAAACCCGGCTTGGTCTACTTCGTGTCGGATCGTGCTGAAGTACAACACGGGACGATTTCCGTAGTTGGTTGCGGCAAATTCAAGAAACCGTATTCTGTATTTCGGTCACAAAATGGAACCGTTGAGCCAGTTCGGGACAAGGGAACCGAACGCTGGGCAGGACCGCCCGTGTACAGCGCGGACCGCGAATGGATGGCCGTACCGGTTTGGAACGACGAGTGCATCGACGGCGTTGCGGGCATCCAAATGATGGTGTACCAAAAATCAACTCCCAAGAAAGCTGCCTTGACGTTTGATGACGAAAACTGGGAAGTCGTTCGACGCGTGGGTCAACCTTCATTCAAAACCGCCTGGCATCCTGCCTTTCACCCCACCAAGCCATTGCTCTATTTTGAAGGGGAAGGGAAAACGGGGCCGGCTAAGATTTACCACATTCCACTGGCCGCCGGAGAACCTGAGCCCACACAGGTGGAATTGCCCGGAGCAGAAGACGCCGTTTATCCCACCTTTGTAAACGGAGAACTTCATGTAAGTCGCCCAGCCCCCAACCGTGGCCTAGATGCCTTTTTTTGGAACGGAAAAGAATTGACGCCCGCCGCCTGGAATACCGACGGAAACGACTTCCACAGCGTGGCCGTTGAACCCAACACCGTATGGGTAAGTCAACGGACATCGGACCGTGGAACCGACGTTAGCGCCCACCTCCTCGCACCCGTCTCACCGAAGGAGACGGTCCAGGACAGCGCCCTAGCCGAGCGTCCAAAAGCTGCTATTGCCGCCACTATTCCGCAAGAAACTACTTCTGAAGTAGAGCCTAAAAAGGACGTCACACCTGCAGTAGAAACGGCCAAACCTGCACCAACCAATGGCGAACAAACCTGGATTGCCGCGGGTAAGTTTACTAATCCAGACAACGCACAGCGTCGAGCTGAGTTGCTGACGAAAGACCCCGCACTGGCCTCAAAAGTATCCGTTCGGTACGACGGCACCTCGTACAGCGTGGTGGTGAACGTTCCCGCGGGAGCCAATGCCCAAGCACTGTTGGAAACCGTAAACCGGATTGCTCCTGAGGCATTTGCGGTACTCAAAACCGTCCCCGCACCCTCCGCCGCCAGCGTTTCCATAGAAATCTATTTTGACTTTGACCGATCGGAAATACGTCCGGAGGAGGCTCGCCGCATTCGGGCCTACCTGGATGCAATCAAAGGCCAGTCTGGCACGTTTGACCTGATCGGACACTGCGACTCGCGGGGCTCCAACGCCTACAACCTCCAATTGGGGCTGCGCCGGGCCAAGAGCACGAAAGCGTTTGTGGAAAGCCTGCGCGGGTCCATTGTTTCGACGGAATCATCGCGTTCGGAGTGGGATCTTCAGGAACCGTGTCCGGACGGAATGCCGTGCGACGAAAATGCCCACCAGCGCAACCGTCGGGTGGTATTGGTGTTTGAGCCGAACTGAGGCCTTTGATAAACCCACAAAAAAGGGCTGCCGCTTGCGCGACAGCCCTTTTTATTTTTCCTATTCGCAAAACCGTACGGCAGACGAATAACTCAGAAGGACTTCAAGGACCGAGTTTTGTCCGAAACGGCCGCGGCACTGCGCACCGAAAAAGCAAAACGATACCCTAAATGAACATGCCAACTGGGAAACGGTGTGGTATATCCGGAGTAAAAAAGGCGCCAATTCGGGGGGTCGGCCGTGGTTGTGTTTACGTATTCCACGGTGCGGGCGTGCAGCAAGCCAACGTACAGGGAATGGTGTTCCGCGAGGTGCAGGTGCGCGTCCACGGTGTATTGGGTGCCGTACCCAAACAAGTCTGCTGCACCCAAAGCCTCAATGGCCAAGGAACGAGCGGGCTTCCAGCGCAATCCGAGTGTAAGCGGTAAATAAGGCGTCGCGTATTCCTCCGACCGTTCCAACAAGCCCGTAGAAACGCGAGTGACTTCGGTGTTTGACCGGTAAGACTGTAAACCCAACTTAGCAACGGCCTCAACACCGGTGCGCACGGTGGCCGCCACGCCCCAATATACCTCCGGCTGAGCAGCGGCACGTACCGTTTGGTCCGCTTGAAGCGCGTAAAACTGCCCCCCATCTTGCGTCATGTACACGTGGGTGTTCCGCACCGGCCGCACGGTCGTGGTGAAGGCGGATTGCACAGAAAACGACCATTGCTGCGCTGCAGCAGGAACGGCACACAACGAAAGCACGGCCAAGGCCGCGCTCGAGACCCTCGCATTCAAGGCTTCACGCGATAAACGTCCACCAATACTTCCTGACGTCGGGTAAAACCACGTCGAATATTTTGAAAACGCAGGTTGGAAACGGTAATCTCCTCGCCGTATTTCGCCTTGGCCGCAGCCAGGATATCGCTGTACAAGATGTTGGGACGACCGCTCATGCCGATGGTTCCCACGAAGACAAACTCGGAAACGCTGTGGGTGGCGATGTCGATCTTCTTACCGTTAACGGGGTGAAGGGCCTCGTGGGTGGTTCGGGAGCAGG
>CAYXHJ010000182.1:0-4154 GCA_964464855.1 uncultured Owenweeksia sp.
GGTCAAAGTTGGAGATGTAAGGAGGAGCGTAGGCCACTTGGTAGTGTGCGGCCGCAAACGGGTTGAGTTCGTAGCCGCGGGTGGTTCCGGCGTTTGGAAAACATCCATTACCGTCGTGGCGCACCATGCCTTTCAGGCTGGAATAAAAAGTACCGGGAACAGGTGGTACAAAAGATCCGGTGGTTTGGGGACTGGCGGGATTGACGGTCTGCCAAGAAGGCAATTTCTGCGCTAAAAAGCGGTCCGAAACGTTGATTTTGTTGCCTTGTCCGTCCACCACGTTGAAGCTCACGCGGTTGCCGCCAAAGGGCAGAACTTCCGTCACGGTTACGTTTTGCAGTTCCACAAAAGCATTTTCCCACTGTTCACCGGTGGTGGGGATGTTCACGCGCAAGGGGTCGTTCAACTGGCCCAAGGGCACCACCACGGATGCTGGAGCGGGTTTGGAACCTACAATGGTCAAGGAATTCACGCTGGTGGGTTCCATCTGGGTTCCGCGGTTGAATTCCGTCACCTTCCCAACGAATTCAATGACGTCTCCGGGAATCAGCAATTCCACGTTGGGCAACGGAACCAACTGATTTTGGGCGTTGCGGTACGCACCCATGATTTCCATTCCTTTGAACGGGCCTGCCGCACCGTTGGCCGCCGTGTCCACAATAAAGAAGAACGGACGGCTGCCGCCTTGTACCGAGCCCGACGCCACCTCGGAAACGTTGCCGGGAACTACCACAATGCCCCGAGTGCGCACCACTTGGTTGTTGAACGGTGTGGAATCTTGGCAGTTGGCCAGCATGGTGGGGCTGACGTACTGGATTTGGTTGATGCGCTGGAACGGTTGCGCGAAGGCGGCCGCGCTCATCAGGGCCACCACCAACAGAGTGTAGATTTTTTTCATAAGAAGGGTCATTGCAGGGGTAGAATAATTGCGGTGTAGTGTTTAAATCGGAACTGTTTCAATCGTTATTGGACTACCGTGAATTGACCGGTGGTTTTTTTACCGGTCTCCAGATCCTCCACGTGAAACAAATAAATGCCACGTGAAATCATTTGGGTGGAACGCGTCAAGAGATCCCAGGCATGCTCCCCGCCGGAAAACGTGTGGTCTTCGGGGGTGTCGGATCCAAAAGTGCGGAACCAGCGGATGTCGCTTCCGTTGTAGGATTCGTTGTGCTCGATGACGTCCAGAACGTCTCCGGCCACGGTGGTGATGGTGATTTTGCAGCGCGCAGGCAAATTGGCGAAGATCAACTTGCGGCTTTCCTCCTGAAAATTGGACCGACCTTCCCACGATGCACCTGCATAATATGGGTTGGGGTAGACGTACGGTGCGCCGTTCTTCAAGCTGTCGTTGGCTGTGGTGCCCGCAAACGCGCGTCGGTCGTTGGCCAAAAAGCTGGATTCCAAAGATTCCAGGCCGGTGGCCGGATTTCCCTGATCAAAGGAAGTCACTGCAACCGCGTGCTGCCAGCCGTTGGGGATGTTGTCTACCGTGTATCGGTACACGTAGTTCACCGTGTCGTTGGCAAAGCGTTTGGGTTGGGCCAAGCGATACTGGTCCAAGCCGGTGTCGAAAAACAAACCGTTGCCCGCTACGTCCATTTGGGCCACACGCACAAAATCTTTGGCCAAATTTTGCGTGGCCGTTACATCAAAACCCAATTTACTGAGGTAGATGCGGTATCCTTCAAAATCCAATTTTTGGGAGATGGGATCCACCGAGCGTTCTGCGTTGTTGGCCCAATAAATGTCGATCTTGTGGTTGCCCGGCTCCACGCGAATTTTGGGTGTTGCGGGGGGAGTAGGGAGGATGAACCGCGTGATTTTACCGTTGCCGTCTTTGTCTTCCCCGGCGTCCAGAACGCCATTGAAATTGACGTCCTCGCCGTTGAAGGCAGTCTGCGCCCAACTGGCGTTGGAGAGAAAGATGGACTTCTGCTCTGCAGTGTTCGCAGCATTAGGAAGACCATCGTCTTTTTTGGCTCCCAATACGTAGGCAAACGCCACGCGGATTTCGTCTCCTGGAGCAAAAGAAGCAAAAGGACCCACGCTCAGCAAGTCGGATCGGTTACCGGCTTGGTTCAATTGGGCTTGGATGTTCACCCCGGATCCCGACTGGCAGGGTACCCCGGAGGGGTCGGTCCAGCAGGGGTCGTGGTTCAATCCCTGACTCATTTTGGCATAGCGCTGGTTTTCCGTGGTGGGAAAAAAATAGAGTGCTTGGCCCGAGTTGTTGAAAACCCACGCGTTGTAGTTGGCCTTGAAGGCGGGGTCCAACGAAGGATGTTTGAATCCGTTTTTGTCTTCGGCGCCCAAGAATTTTTGTCCGATGTAGGAATCCGTAAAGCCCGGATCGCCCGATGCATCAAATCGGTAGTTTAGGGTGAGGGAGTCGATGAAACCATTGCCGCCTTGGGAGTAGAATACTGCGCCTCCTGCGCCCGCTGGGGTTACGTTGATGTTGCGCACGACGCTGTTGTTCCACAACGCGATGTACGTATCTTCAAAGGTGCTGGTTCCTACATTTTTGAACACCAAATTCACCAAAACGAAAAAGTCCGAAAAGCGGTAGTTCCAGTTGTAGGTTTCCATCCGTACCTGAACATTCATGGGGTTCAAGTGGTTGGAAATTGGAATGTTGGTACCAGGAACCAGGAGGTTGGCGTCCGTGAATTCGGAAACAAAATCTTGGTGGGAAACGGCGTCTACGGCGAAGTTCGGGTTGTCCGTTAGGGAACTGCGCTCCTGCAAATAGGAACCTACAGGGGCGGTGAATTCAAATCCTCCACGCCCGGGAGCATAGCCTTGCGGCGCGTCGTACGCGGAAGTAGACACCCGTACAGGGCCGCCGTTTTCTTTACCACCAATCCAAATGCCGGACTCAAAAAGATGCTCCGTGCCGGAACCGGCAGGGTATTCGCACGAAGGCGAGCCTGATCCGTCGCGGTAGCCGCGAAAGGCGTTCCCAAAGGTTCCCACGTTGGTCACGTTCAACCGAACGTTAGAGGCGTTGGTTACTTTTTCGTCAAAACTTTGCCCGTGCGCAGATCCGACAACCGCCAAGACGGTGCTCATCGTGGTTGCCACTGCGGCTAGGCGTTGGGTCCAAAATCGTTGCGTCATCACGGTACCCATTTATAGGTTGCGAAGGAGCTGCGGTAGCTCGCCCGAAGAAACAGCATTCCTGGAACTCCGTATGGACGTTCCAAGGGCTGGTTGTTTTGCTCCACCTTTTGCGTGTGGAGGCGACGACCGTAGGCGTCCAAGGTCTCCACAACAGCCGGCAGAGGGCCGCGCCAGAAAACATCCGTTTCACCCGAAGCGGTGCGCGTTTGCTGCCAGAAATCAACGTTGTTGGGTGATTCTTCCAGTCCAATTCCCAGGCGCTGCACCTCCAGTTCCACCACTACCGGTAGGTGGTCCGATACGGCATACAGTGCGCTGCGCACGTTCGCAGGCACACTGAAGTTGGTGCCTTCATCAATGCCTTGGTTGAAGTGCATGCCGTCGTTCCCAATCACGCGGAATGAACTGGGAACGTAGGCCACCTTGCCGGTGCCGTTTTTCACTGACTCAGACAGCAACCAATGGTCCAAGCGGTCGTCCAAACCTCCACCGGAGAAACACCCGCCGTTGGTGTTGGCGTTTCGGGTGCTTTGGCTGTGGTACGGCGCGTAGTTGGCGTTGTTGGTCCACGTTCCCAATTGGCCAATGGGGTCGTAAAAGCGTTCGGACGCTGCGGAGTGATTGATCAGGTTTTGAAAGGCCGCTTCTTGGCTTTTGTAAATGTTTAAATCGCCTCCCATCAATACATTGGAGTCTGACACGCGCTGGGTGAGAAATTGCATCAAAGCAGCTGTGGCAGCGGTTCGGTCGGACAAATCTGCGGCGGCAGAACCGGCTTTCAGGTGCGCGGCCACCACCGTGAAGAAGGTGGTGTCTGGGTTCCAATCCAACAGCGAGTCCTTGTAGTAAAATTGAACCACGTCCAGCACGCGTACGAGGTCCGTGTTGGTCAGTGTTTTGGAGACGATTTGTTCGCGCTTGACCCCGAGTTTGTTCTTGTCGTAGTAAATCCCGTTCACCAAGGTGGAAAAACCGTTGTTGCTGTAGGAGGTAGAGGCCCATCGGGTTACTCCGTTGGTATTCAGCAC